>JACPGD010000257.1 GCA_016182645.1 Candidatus Hydrogenedentota bacterium
CCGCTGGGTGCAGGTGAAGGTGAAGGAGAGGGCGAAGGTGAGGGAGAAGGTGAGGGTGAGGGAGAAGGGGAAGGGGAGGGAGAAGGCGAAGGGGAGGGAGAAGGCGAAGGGGAGGGAGAAGGAGAAGGCGAAGGCGAAGGAGAAGAGGAGAAGCCTTTCCAATTCCTGTTTTGTTATGCTGAGCCTGGTGTGGCTGGCGGAGACGCGAGGGGCCCCGCAGGGGACCTCCTGGCGCTGCTTATCGCCGGCGTGGTGATTGGGTTAGGCTGGAGAGCCGAGAACCGTCGAAAGGATGCATTACATGCAGACTACTCCTTGTTCGAAGATACTGTCGTGCCTGATTTGGGGCTTGGTCCTGGGGCTGGTTCCGGTACTCTCAGCGCTGGGGGAGAACGCGAAGAAAGCTGAAGATACTGCCGGCGAAGCACAGGAGAAACCCGCTATGGCCCCCGAGGCCGCCAACGCGCAAAGCCCACTCGACTTCAAAGTGAAAGACATCGAGGGCAAGGAGTCCGATCTGTCCCAATACAAGGGCAAAGTGGTGATGATTGTAAACGTCGCCTCGAAGTGCGGGTTGACACCGCAGTATGAACAACTCACGGCGCTGTACGACAAGTACAAAGAACAAGGCTTGGTGATCCTGGGCTTTCCGGCGAACAATTTTGGTGGGCAGGAACCGGGCACCGAGTTGGAGATCAAACAGTTTTGCACGGACAAGTACCACGTGGACTTTCCGATGTTCAGCAAGATCTCCGTCAAGGGTGAAGACCAGGCGCCCCTCTACCAGTTCCTGACTTCTCAGGAAAAGGTGGGAGAATTCGGCGGGGACATTCAGTGGAATTTCAATAAATTCCTGGTGGGGCGGGATGGAAAAGTGATTGCCCGCTTTGAACCCAAGGTGAAGCCGGACGACGCGGCCGTCACCCAGAAGCTGGAAGCAGCGCTGAAGATGAATTAAGAATGAGGAATGAGGAATGAGGAATGGAAGACATGACGCGAGAGGCGTTGTCGGTTTGAGGGCGCCACGCGCGGCTTGTCTACGGGGGACATAATGCCTCGTCTTCTGGCGGTGTGTACGTGGGGCCTCTTCATACTTGCGGCGAGCGCGGAGGGGGAAGGGTCGCTGGCGGCATTCGGGGACAGGTACAACGTGCTGAGGCTGTCTGAATTTGTCGTTTTGGGGGTCCCGCCGGCGTCCAACCCTTTTGATCCGGATGAAATCGCGGTGGACGTTGTCTTTGGAACGCCTTCCGGGCGCCAACTGAGGGTGCCGGCATTCTGGTACGAGCCCTATCGGTGGGCTTTGGAGGATGGAAAGGAAAAACTGCTACGGGAAGCGGACGGGGAGTGGCGGCTGCGCTTCGCGCCCGAGGAAGTGGGGGAATATCGCTGGGAACTAGTGTGGGGCGGCGCAGCGCGGGCCTCTGGCGTGTTCCAGGTGGAGGCGGAGACGGAAGCCGGAGCGGTGGACGGCTTTATTGAAGCGCCATCGGGAAAGGAGGGCTATTTTCAGCGCCGCGCCGGAAAGCCTTTTCTCTTGATCGGGGAGAATTGCTGCTGGCATGGCGCGCGGGGCACGTATGACTACGACGACTGGTTTGCAAAGTTTGCCGGGAACCACATGAACTTCGCGCGGATTTGGATGTGGCCGGCGGCGTTTGGTATCGAGGTGCGGCCGGAGGAGCGGCTGCAGTATAACCTGGCGGACGCCTGGCGATTGGACTACGTGTTCCGGCTGGCCCAGGATAAAAGAATCGCGCTGATGCTCTGCCTGGATTTCCATGGGATGTTCCAGGTCGAGCCGGACATGTGGGGCGGGAACAACCACTGGCCGCGGCATCCCTACAACGCGGCCCAGGGCGGGCCCTGCGCGGCCCAGAACGACTTCTTCACGCACCCGGAGGCGAAACAACTCTACCAGAAGCGGTTGCGCTACTTGGTTGCGCGCTACGGCGCTTTCAGCAATTTGTTGGCATGGGAATTCTTCAACGAGATCAACAATGTCTATAAGTCTCTGAACGCGCCTGACGTGGTCGCGTGGCATGCGGAAATGGCGGCGTGGATGAAGACGCATGACCCCTATCGGCACTGTATTTCCACCAGTTTTGGTTCGGCCTTCGCGTCCCGCGAGATGTGGGCGCTCCCGGGGCTGGACTTTGCCCAGTATCACAGCTACCTGAATTGGGAGGTGGGGCGGAAGCAGCCGGTCACCCTGGCGCGGGAGGTGGTGCACCGCTTCGACACTTTTCAGAAATCCGTGCTGATCAGCGAATTCGGCACAAGCGGCCTCGGGCTGGACAAGGAGAACGATCCCTATTCTCGCGGGCTGCGCCAGGCACTGTGGGCCGGGGCACTGTCGGGCACCGCCGGCACAGCGATGCCCTGGTTCTGGGAGAGTATCCATCACGCGGAGTTGTACGGACTGTGGAAGAGTCTGGGCGACTTTCTGGCGCCGGTGGATTTCGCGGAGGGGGAGTGGAGGCCGCTGGAAATCACGGCGCCGGAGGAGTTGGTCGTGTGCGGCATTTCCAACGGGCACGCGGCGATGCTTTACGGCGTGGCCGAGCGCTTTCATTTCCCGGACGGCGCAACTGCCGAGGGCGAGGTGACGAAGGGGGTGAGGATCAGCTTTCCGCTGCGTGACGGGGAGTACCTGGTGCAATGGTGGAAGCCGGAAACCGGGGGGACATTCGCGGAGGCGCCGTTGACCGTCTCGGACGGGGAGGCGCAGGTGGAAACGCCTCGGTTCACGGTCGATGGTGCGGCAAGACTGGTGGAAGCGAAGCATAAGTAATTGCTCCGTCCATTCAGTCCATCTTGTCCATTCCGTCCATCAGCTCCCCTTCCAATTCGAGCACGGAGAAGGGCATGGGTTCCTGGGGGACTCCAGGCAGGGGCACGATTGCATATTCCCACCAGCCGACGTCGTACCAGCGGCCTTGTTTGAAGCCGGCGGCGTGGTAGACCCCGACAGGCTCAAATCCAAACGCCTCGTGGAATCCGAGGCTGGCAGGGTTGGGGAGGGTGATGCCAGCGTAGCAACGGACGAACCCTTGGCGGCGCAGGAGGTCGAAGAGGGCGGTGTAAAGCGCGCGTCCCACGCCGCTGCGCCGGGCTTTCGCCGCAATGTAGATCGACGACTCGACACTCCAGCGGTAGGCCGCGCGGGTGCGATGGAGCGACGCATAGGAGTAGCCGATCACTTCACGCTCTTGTTCCGCCACGAGCCACGGGTAGCGATGGAGATGTTCCTCGATATGGCGGGCGTAAGCAGCCTGGTCAGGAACTTCCGTGTCGAAGCTAACGGCGGTATCGCGGACATAGGGGGCGTAAATGCTGAGGATCGCTTCGGCGTCCGCCGGCGTGGCGGCCCTGAGGATGCATTTTGGCATGGTAGCAACCTGTACACGCCTGATAGGTCTTATAAGTCCTATAGGTCCCATATGACCTATCAAGAAATAACCTTTATCTACCGGTGAATTGGGGCGGGCGCTTTTCCAGGAATGAGGCGACGCCTTCGCGGAAATCGTCCGTGCTGAAGCTGGCCATCATTTCCTTAATGGCGATTTCGACGGCAGGGCCGAGGTCGGTCATGAGTGCATCCCAAATCTGGCGTTTGATGATGGAAACGGCGCGAGGGGAAGACAGCGTGGCGAGCTTGGTGGCATAGGCGCGGACGGCGTCCATCAGCGTATCAGCGGGGAGGACACGACTGACGAGGCGCATTTGGAGTGCCTCCTGCGCATCGATGATACGGCCCGACATCAACAAATCGAGGGCGTTTTCGGGGCCGACAAGGCGGGGGAGGAGCCAGGAAATCCCGTGCTCCGCAATGAGGCCGCGTTGGACAAAGGCGGTGCCGAACTTTGCCTGGTCGCTGGCAAAGCGGATATCGCAATAAAGGGCATGCACCAACCCGAGGCCCATGGCGTGGCCGTTGATGGCGGCGATAATCGGTTTGCGAATGGCGGGGAGGAAGGAGTACGGCTTGCGGAAATCGTCGCGGACGCCATCGCCCTGTCCGGGTTCCTTGCCGCCGCTCTGAAGGTCTTCGACGTTGAACGTGCCGCCCATGACCTCGGTCAGGAGACTCATGTCCGCACCAGCACAGAAGCCGCGGCCCGCACCGGTGAGAATGATCACGCGGACATCGTCGCGGCCCTCGGCGTCGGCGAGGGCGTCCCGATATTCTGTTTCCATGCGCGCTGTCCAAGCATTGAGCTTGTCCGGACGGTTGAGCGTCAGCGTGGCAATGTAATCTTTGACCTCGAACAGGATTTCTCTATAGTCCATCTCAGCGATTCCTTTCGGGGGTAAGGGCACGTTATATGACCTATAGGACCCATACGACCTATTGCATATGGAGTGGACAGTTCCTAAAACAGCACCTCCCCGCCACGGCCCTGGGCAATGAGCGAGGTATATTTCTTCAATGCGGCCTGCACGCCGGGGTCGGTCAGGTCGATGGTTTTGCGCTGCTCCGCGGCCATGTAGCCGGCCTGGCAGAGCCTGGTGATTTCGAGGCCGTATTCGAGGTTGAGCAAAGCGTCCTTGCCTTGTTGGAAAGATTTGACGGCGTCGATGATCTCGTCGGTATAGCCGTAAAGGTCGGCCTCGTTGGCCTCGACCGCCAGCAGGCCGCGGCTCGAGGTGGCTTTCTCGAGTGCGGACTCCGCGTCGGCGACGGCTTCGGCGGCTTCGTCGCCAATGAAGACCTGGAGCGAAGACTGGAGCGTGTTCACCTCAAAGGCGTAACCCGGCCCCATGCCGTCCATGAAGAGACGGAGACCCTGCTTGTCGTACATCCAGGAGTTGGTGAACTGGGCCTTGACCTGCTGCCCGGTCTCAGGATTACGGAACGTGACGAGGCCGGTGGTGAAATCTTCCGCCGGGACTTTGCTGTAGTCCACGCCCATCTTGTCCAGCAGTTTCTTGCGTCCGTGTTTGGTGCCCCATTTCAGGAGGGCGGTGTCGCACTGGATGGAGACAGGCTGCAGGAAGTTCACGGGCTTGCCGAGCGGGTTGAGCACGTGCCAACCGACAGCGATGCTGTGGCAGCCCATGTCGGAGAGGACGCCGCCCCCCTGGCGGGTGGGGTCCCAGAACCACGGCTCATGCGGCCCGGCGTGTTCCTCGGCGCTGCGCGCGAGAGCGAAGGGGCCCATCGAGCGCTGCTGCGGCGCCAGTTGCTGGAGCGCCTTGTTGATGCACTTCATGTGGATCTGGTTCTCGAAGTAGGCCGTCGGCAGCTTCGTCTGTTGCGCCAAGTTCACAATCTGCTGCGCTTCCGCGACGGTCCGGCCCAGCGGTTTCTCGATAATAATGCCCTTCAGCGCTGCGCCGGCCTTGACCGCGTCCGCGATTTGCTGCATCAGTTCGACGCGGACGTAATTGGGCGCGAAGAGACAAACAGCGTCGGCGTGGTTGCAGAGTTCAGCCACGGTGGCGTAAGGCGTGCATTCACCAACACCCAATTCCTTCGCATACGACTGAAGCTCTTCGGCCCCCTTGATGGAGTGGACGCCAGCCAACTCGATCCCTCGTACCATCTGCATGGCACGGACATGGAAACGAGCAATGAATCCGGCTCCGATATAACCCAGTTTAAAATTGTTCAATGGAAGACTCCTTCCTGTAGTCTTTCATGGTCGCCTGAAAATGCCGCGGTCGATACGAGATTATAGGGTATACTCATGCGACGCACAAAAGGGGTGCTTCAAAGTCCGTGGGCGGCTATATAATGAGTGTGGTTGGATTGAAAGAGGTATCGCCATGAAGTTTGAACGGGTGACGGTCGATGCAAAGCAAATGGGAGGCGTGCCCTGTATCCGCGGGATTCGAATTCCCGTCGCCACGGTCGTCGGCATGGTTGCGGAAGGCATGTCAGAGGAAGAGATCTTGGATGCGTATCCTGATCTCCAGGCAGAGGACATCCATGAGGCGCTTCGATACGCGGCGGAGGCCGTTACTGAACGTGAACTTCCGCTTGTGACCCCTTGAAATTCCTCGTTGACAATTCACTCTCTCCCCGGGTCGCAAGAGGGCTATGCGAACTGGGACACGATGCGATTCATGTGCGGGAACGGGGACTTATAGCCGCAAATGATGAAGTCATCTTCTCTGCCGCTGCGAATGAAGACCGTGTCCTCATTGCGGGCGACACCGATTTCGGCACGCTGCTCGCACTGAGAAGCGAGCAAAAACCTTCTGTGATCTTGCTCCGGCGTTTGGGCACGCGGTTGCCAGAACGGCAAGTCATCTTAATTGCCGCAAATCTTTCCGAATTGGCGATTTCACTGGAGCAGGGTTGCATTGTCGTCTTTGAAAAAGCGCGAATCCGTATTCGAACGCTTCCGATTGGATGACTTCACCTCTTGGATGGTCGCCGATTTGACCTTGAGGGACTAGCCTGATACCGTGTCCAGATTATTGCGGCGGGCATTTTTCTGAGGGGAGGGCAACGGCATCATGGCTGGTCAATTTACGTGGTTCGACTATGTAGTTCTGATACTGTATTTTGGGTCGATGGCGGCGTTGGGACCGTTATTTCGGCATTCGGCGAAGACGACAGAAGGGTACCTGTTGGGGGACCGGTCGTTCGCGGGGTGGCTGGTCGGCTTCTCGATGTTTGCGACGTCGATTAGCTCGATTGCCTTTGTCGGATATCCGGCCGACGGCTATAAGACCGCCTGGTACCGCATGACCCAGAACTACGTGATGCCGCTGGCGATTCTGTTTGCAGCGTACTTTTTCCTGCCTTTTTTCCGGCGGACGCAAATAACGTCAGCCTATGAGTACCTGGAAGACCGCTTTGGCCCGATGACGCGGCTCTATGCGTCGTGCGCGTTTCTGATCTCGCAAGTGGTGCGGGTGAGTTTAATCCTGTATCTGGTTTCGGTGTTGCTTTACTCGATCACGGGATGGAAATTTGTCGTTATCATTAATGGCATTGAAGTGGATCTTGGTCCCTACTTGTGCATTCTGGTTGGGGGATGCATTACGTCCTTCTACACCGTGCTGGGCGGCATCAAAGCGGTGATGTGGACGGATTTCATCCAAGCGCTGGTGTTGTGGGGGGGGGCATTTATCTGTTTGGGCGTGATTATCCATCAATTGCCAGGGGGCATCGGTCAGGTGTTTGAGACGGCGGCTGAATATCACAAGTTCGGTTTTTATGACTTGGGTGCAGATGGAAAGACCTTGGAACCTGTGCCGTTCTGGGGCGGCCTTCAGGAGAAGACGATTTCGATCTTTCTGATAGTCGGACTTTCGAATTGGTTATGGGAATATAGCGCCAACCAGACGGTGATCCAGCGTTACGCGGCCTCCAAGAGCACTCGTCAGGCCAAAATTGCAATGTGGGTATGCACGGCGTTCAGCCTTCCGACTTGGGCGATGTTCATGTTTACGGGGACGGCACTGTTCGCGTTCTATCAGCAGTTTCCGGATCCTGCAGCGCAGGAAATGCTTACAGGGGCGCGCAAAGCCGAGGGGATCTTGCCGTATTTCGTGATTAAGCAATTGCCCGTGGGGTTAACGGGGCTGGTCATCGCGGGAGTGCTGGCAGCAGCGATGTCGAGCTTATCCTCGAGTATCAGTGCGGTTTCGGCGGTGTCATTGGTGGACATCTATAAACGGCATGTAGCACCGGGACGAACCGATCAGCATTACGTGAGATTTGCCAAGTCCGTTGGCTGGTTCATGTCTATCGTGATGATCGTTGGCGCGTCGGTGCTGTACGCAGCGGATAGCAAGACACTCCTGGACGTTGGAACTATTTTGAACGCGTTGACTGTAGGCGGGTTGCTGGGTATTTATTGCCTTGGTTTCTTTACGACTGTTGGAGACGATAGGGCAATCGTGGTGGGGATCTTGTGCACTCTTTGCTACACCGGATGGAGCGCATTAACCAGCGTAGGTGTGGTGGATGTATCTCTCAGGCTTAATCACAACTACTATACAGGCTTGATCAGCCACATTCTGATTTTCTTGATCGGTTATACGCTCGGCGCGTTGATAACAGGCCGGAGAAAGGGGCTTGAAAACTTGACTGTCTGGACCGCGACTGGCAAGCCTGTGGAATGATCCAAGCGCGATATGCTGAGGAGGGAACCCGCTCGTGAAGAATGGGAAGAGCGCTAATGATCGCTACTACCAGATCAGCGAAGTGTCGCGGCAGACGGACCTCCCGGTGCATCTCTTGCGGCAGTGGGAGGCGAAGTTTCCGCAATTGCGGCCGAAGCGGAGCCGGACCAACCGGCGCTATTACACATCCGGCGACATCGACGTCATCCGGCGCATCAATTACCTGCTCTATCATGAGAAAATGACGATTGAGGGGGCGCGGCTGCGCCTGGCCCAGGAAATTCACGGCCGTGGCAAACCGCAGACGAACCAGGAGGTCGTCGATGTACTCGACAAGATCGAAGCGGAAATTCGGGGCATGCTGAGCCTGATTGATCGCGCGCGGGAGGAGGAGGGGTAGCGCGGGCGGATGTGACTGGTAGGAGGCATGGGAAGTATGACGGGCTGATGCGCGGTCCAAGAGCAGGCCCAACTTTGAAAAGCGGCGGCCCCATTTGGTACAGTTTGATAACCGGATTTTATACTCTCTCTGCGCGAATTCTTCCCGCCTGCGCAGAGTCGCCTTTGTCGGGGCGTAGCGCAGCCCGGTTAGCGCACCAGACTGGGGGTCTGGGGGTCGGAGGTTCAAATCCTCTCGCCCCGACCATTTTCCTTCTTACGAATGCAGGGCCGCCAAGACCGCCTTTGGGTTCTTCGCCGCCACTTTCAGCAAAGCTTTGGCCGGTCCCTCTGGTTGCCTGCGGCCCTGTTCCCAATTTTGGAGCGTTCGCGGGCTGACGCCGATTAATCTGGCAAACTCGGACTGGGACAGGTGCAGCCCCTCCCGCACTTTCTTTATTTCCGGGGGAAAGACTTCATGAGCCCGGCTGGGTTTCCTCTTGCCAGCCTTGATGAGTCCAGCCTCCTTGATGCTCGCCACAAGTTTTTGAAAGTCCTTTTCGTTCATTTCAGGCACTCCTTTAAGAGGCGCTTTACAATCTTGAGTTGCAGCGCAGTCAAGTCTTCCTGCACCGATTTTGCATAGACAAGCAAGAGATAAATCGTGTCCGGCGGATCCCAGTAGTAAATGATGCGAAGGCCGCCGCGCTTGCCTTCGCCAGGACGACTCCAACGGATCTTGCGAAGCCCGCCGCTGTGCTGAATCAAGTCTCCAACTGCGGGGCGCAGCAGCAAGACCGTCTGAAATCGTCGAAAATCCTCGTCGGGCAAGATATCCCTTATGTCTTTCGTAAAAACAGACGTCTCAATGAAGCGCATGAGTGATTGTACGCCATTGGCGCATAGAATTCCAAGCGGCCTGTGGCGCCTTCGGGACAACCGGCACATTCTTTTTTGAGGCGGGCAGCCCGGTAAGCGCACCAGACTGGGGGTCTGGGGTCTGGGGGTCGGAGGTTCAAATCCTCTCGCCCCGACCCATTCCTCTCTTTGCAGGAATCTGACTTGCCGGGGAATATTAAGATTTGCAGGAGCGGTTCAACCACATTCAAAAAAAGGCAGGGTGATTTTCATGCACTGAGATTCGGTTGCTTATTGCCATCGGGATTGGTCAAGAGACCCTCAATTCATAGTCTTGTCGCCCAGGCAAATTTTCTTCCTCAAGAATGCAGGGCGGCAAGTACGGCCTTTGGGGCCTTAGCCGCCACTTTCAGCAAGGCTTTGGCCGGTCCCTGTGGTTGCCTGCGGCCCTGCTGCCAATTTTGGAGTGTTCGCGGCTGACGCCGATCAGTTTTGCAAACTCGGACTGGGATAGGTGAAGACCTTCCCGCACTTCCTTGATTTCCAGCGGCAGAAACTCGAATACCCGGCTGGGTCTTCGTTTTCCAGCCTTGATTCGTCCAGCCTCCTTGATGCTGGCAACGAGTTTGTCAACGTCCTTGTCTTTCACTACAAGCACTGCATGAGGAGACGCCTAGCAATCTTCAATTGCCCCGGCGTAAGGTTTCAGCGGCTATTCTTCCAAGAGTCCCCTCATGTCGTGCTTCAAATCACGCAATTCTTGTTCTTGGCTTTCGCTAAACGATCCCAGTTTCTGCGCATAGGTATCCATCCAGGTCGCCAGTCGTTCGATGCTCTTCGCGTCCAACTGGACACCCTCATGCCCCGCACCCTGGGTGAGCATCGCGTACAGCTTGCTCTTGCGCGCGGGGGCATCACCCACATCGGATCGGGGCTTCTCATACACCAGATCGTAGAGATCCTTGCCGCCAAAATTAACTAGATTCTCGTAGGACGAGTCTCCGGTGAGCGTGATCCGGGCGGCAGTCGAGGGGCCGCTGCCAGAATGGCAAGTCACGCAGGCTTTGTCCAAAACAGGCTGAACGAGTTCATCGAATCGCAACGGCCACGAACCCGGAGGCCCTGGTGTAATCTTGGAGGGCTGGCGTCGTGTCGCCATGGTTGGGCCTGTGTTCGGCGGCGCCGTATCTCTCGATTCATGGCAGCCGATACAAGCCGACGTTTGTCCTGGTTGCACATAAGCCAGCGAGCGCATGGTCTGCAGCGTCAACCCATCGGCATCCAGCGCCTGGAAAAACACCGGCAAGCCGGAGGGCACGCGGAAGAAGGCGGATCCATCTTCCTCCACAGGGACCGTTCCCAGCACGAACTTCCCCGGATCTTCTTTTGACACCCCCAACACGGGCGTGTTCATCTTGGGCTGGACTTTCGGCGGCACCCCAACAATTCGCAGCCGTTTGACCGCGCCCCGCGGCACGCCGGAAAGCCCCTGATAAACATCCTGCAGGAAGAAGCGGCCTTCTTCCCGTGCCATCCAGTCCACTTGGTCCGGCAATTGGTGCGGCGGAGAGGTTGCTTGGAGCGGGATGGGATCGACCGAAGAAATCCGAGGGTCCCTGTACAGTAGATTCAGGTTTCCGTAAGCATCGTACAGATAAATGCCCGCGGCGTTGGCTGGGTTTCTTGGATCATCGGGCTTCATGAATTTGTGCGGCGGCAACGCCAGGTCTGCCCACGAAACCAGATAGTGCTCCTCGGAAAGTGGCCAGGGGTTGGCGTAATACGATGCTGGCTCTCCTTCCGTTTCCGGAAAACAGACCTCGGGCGTCAATCGTGTCAATGGCTTGTCGTACTCCGTGCCGCGGCGGCGGTCGAGCAGCACCAGCGAACCCCCAGTGATGGAATGGTGCGCTGTTGCCGTAAACACCATCTTTGGAGAACCGGGAATGGCCCGTGCCTCGAAGATGCACTGCGGCTTGGCGGTATAGTTCCCATACACCAGTTGGGCGTTCGTGCCGTCAGGATTGGTCGACCACAAACTCATGAAATCCGCGTTGTAGCGGTCAATATAGTCCCACCGCGCATAAAACACGCGGCCATCCGGCCCAATAGAAGGGGTCCACTCGAAATTTTCAAAAGCCGATATGGCGCGCATCTCCCGGCCGTCCGCGTTCATGGCGTGAAGGGTGTACACGGCGACCGGGCGGTGATTATCGCCCCCGCAGCGAACGTAACTGTCGGACAGTGCGGTCCCCTGCGTCGCCTCCGCGCTCCGCCTTCCTGCCTGGAGGGCCGTGCCCTTGCGCGTCGACAAGAATACGATGTCGCCGTTCGGCAAGTAGCGGGCATCGAAATCGTCGTAGTACCCGTGGGTCAACCGCCGCACGCCGGTACCGTCAATGTTCATTTCGAACACGTGATAAAAGGCGTCTTCCGGCAAGTCCTGTTTCCGGGTTTTGTCGGTAATGTCCGCCACGTGCGGATAATAGCGGGCATAGGCAAACAGGACTTTTTGGGAGTCATACGAGAGGCAAGGCCGCAAGAAACTGCCTGTTTCCCAATCCTCCGTCAAGCAGCGCACCCGCGGGCTGTCCGTCTTGAAATCGAACAACACGTAGAGGCCGCCCCCGCCTTGGGAAAACCACCCGTAATACTGATCGCTCACATGGGGAAAAAGGGTGGGAGCGCGTTTGGCGAATAGGATCTCATGGAAGGTCAGCAGGGGATTCGAAAGCGCCAGGCGGCGTACCACCCAGAGTGCCTGGAGACGCAACTCGCCGAGCATTACTGCATTGCCGTCGGCGCCCTGTATGCGCTGGGTGAGCCGGGACAATGCCTCTTGTTCCGCATGGACGTCCACGCCTTGTTGGGCAAGACTTTCCGCAAGCCGCAACCCGCGCTCGACAGACTCAGCCGGGTTCGGTTCGCCGCCTCCGGGCTCGGCGTGCCTGCGAGACCACTGGCTTGTGCTGCTTTGCGTGGCCGTCTTGCCCAGGGCAACGTCTTCATCACTGCCGACGGCAAAAACCTCTACTTCGTCCAAGTGAAAATAGTCCCTGCCGGGCTGCTGCAGGCGTATGAACCTTGCCGGAACTCCCTTCAGCTCCACCACGAGCGGTTTTCCGTCGGGCTGCCCGAGGAAAGTCGTCCCATCATGCTGATAGACCTGCTGGAAATTCACTGCATCGTTCGACAGAAGCACCTTCAAATGCGATGCGCGCGCGGCAAAATTTTCGTCGCAGCGGTTGTAGATGCGGAGCCGCGACACGGACACCGGCTGGGCCAGATCGACTTGCCACCAGGGGTCTTGCTCGTATCCCGTGTGGAAGCCCCAGCCTCCATTCTTCACCCCGTCACAGCCCCCCAGCGCGTCTGATTCAACCGTATACGACGTGATGTTTGTTCGAACCACGGCTTGGCGAGCCCAATCGGCCTCAATCTGAGCGGGTGTCAGTACGGGCTCCAGGGCCGGTCCCTCTGCCCGAGCATCGTAGTTCATCAGAGCGGCCGCGGCCAACAGGAGTTGCTTACCGATGGAGCGATCTGTGATCATTACGTGGTCCCCCCGTAAAAGATGCTCTTTGGATCTGTAATTTTAGCCGCAATCCCGCACGCCTTCAAGAATCACCCAGGTGGTATGACCCCGGGGCACGGCTCCTGTCAGATTCCGAACAGATTCCGCGTATATAGCGCGTTTTTGCTGAAACTTCCCATCATATCGTTGTTGAGGATCGGCGTCTCGAGGATGAGCCAGCCCTTGTACTCGATTGCCTCCAGCGC
>JACPGD010000254.1 GCA_016182645.1 Candidatus Hydrogenedentota bacterium
GACGCTGAAGTACAAGGTGCCGGGTTCTGGCTCAGGGATAAGGAGGGTGTAAGCACCGTCATACGCCGGCCCGCTGCCGGACCACTGGTAACTGGCCAGTGTGGGCAGTGCCCCCCAGCGGCCCAACAGCCACCAATCCCCCCCGGCGCCGGCCGCCGGCTGAAGACGCACCACCAGCGCCCCCGTCTGTGCCTCCGTCCACTCGAGTTGATAATCGTGGAAGAGGAAGGGCGCGCCGGCTTGGGTCTCGGGCGTGCTGAGGGACAGGGGCCGTATCAACCGGTTGTCCATCGGCGGCAGGCCCGTCTGCCACTGCGCGATGATCCCACTCGCATAGCTGACGCTGAACTCGGTGCCGTCCGGCGTGCACGCCAGCCCATTAATCGTGGTGCCCGTCCAGTCAAACCGCTTGATCGCCGTTTGTGTCACCAAATCATAAATAAAGACAGACGCGCCTTTGGCCAAAAGCATGTGACGGCCATCGGGCATGAAGCGCGCCAGGTGTCCGTCAAAGGAACCCAGTTCCTCGCCGGATTCCACGTCCCACCAGACCGTGTTCGTCCGGCCGTTCCGATTCAAGCCTGAATCCAACAGCGTCGTCCCATCCGGCGACCACGACAACGTCTCCGTCAAGTCCGAAGTGACCCAGCGATTCAATCGTTTCCATTCCACGCCCAGATTCATGTCCCACAGAATCACGAGTCCGCCATTTGCCGTGGCCAGCACCTGCCCATCGGGCGAAAACTGAAGACCCGGTCCACCGCCGAAAGGCGTTCCTGTCAGGTCGGGGAACAGCGCCTCATGCGTCGTGGCGTCAACCACCCGAATGCTCGAGGAATACACCACCGCCAGGCGCGACCCGTCTTGAGAGAAGGCGAAGGAGGAAATGTCATTGGGAAGTTGGAGAGACCGGGTTTGTCCTCCCGTGTCGGCATTGTAGAAGTAGACCGTGCGTAAATAGCCGATGGCGACCTCATTGGCGCCTGGAACAAACAAAATGCCGCGCTCATAATTGGACGTGTCAATGCTTCGGTGCATAAGGAGTTCCGAAGTTGCGCTGTCAAAAACCAGGACACCGAGGTCAGTCGCGGCCAACCGGCGGCCGTCCGGGGAATAGGCGATGTTGTTCTGGTCGTACAGGGAGTACTTGCCACCGCCGTAGCGGTGAACCGCTTGCCAACCAAAGCCTCGCTGCAGCCACGCCCGCGTACGATCGAAGAACAGTAACTCACCCGACGGCGCCACCCCGGCCGGAACCGTGCCCAAGTTGTATAAGTAAGCGCCTGTCTGCTCATTGCAGACGGTGGTCCCTATCACTACCACGGGCTCGCCGGGAATGCGATTCAATGTGTAGGCCCAATCTCCGATGCCCGGCATTCGCCTTGAATCGAGCAGTTCGCCCGTGATCGCGTCCCAGGTATGCAATGTTGGCGTCTGCGAAACTCCGGAGAGTTCGGAGCTGTCCCCCGAGAATGCAAACCCCAATAGGTCGGCCCCATCCACACTGGTGAACGTATGAAGCAGCACACCGCTGGTCGCCTCGAAAAGTTTCAACTCACGCTCGATTAATACGGCAACCTGCTCGCTATTCGGCGCGAAGGCGGCCCCTATGGGCCGCTGGAAGCCTCCCGGTTCATCACTGGCCTCTATCGTGCGCACCAACTCGCCGGTCGTCGAGGACCAGACGCGAATCTGCGTGTCATAATCGGAACTTGCCGCAGTGAAAATCAGTCCGCCTTCGGGTGAGAAGCCCAGGAACTGGGCGCCGACTATATACGGGTCCGTGTCGAGCAGGAGCGGCGCCCCTGGCGTCTCCACGTCCCACACCTTCGCGGCGTAGTAGCCGTCGCCTGAGGTGAGCAACCGCCCGTTATCGGTGGAGAAGGCCAAGGTATAAATCACATTCTCGTGCGCCTGCCAGCGCCGCACCGAGGCCATCGACTCGGTATCGAATACTTCCACCTCCCCATTGCTCAGCCCGACCGCCCCTCTCGTTCCATCCCGCGACAAGATTGCGCCAACAATCTGTGGTGTTTGCTTTGTGTGCGTATCACCCGGCCTGAACTCTCGAAACGACATTTCCTCAGGAATGGACCAAATCTTCATCTCTCTGCCGGCCGCGGCAAGTAATCGCGTGCCGTCCTGGCTGATATCCGCGCCCCGGGCATTCTGAACATACCAAGCCATGCCGGGAGCGCGCAGGCTGAGTGTGAAATACCGTGTGCCCGTCAGCGGATCCCAGATATGCACGCGCCCATCTGACGACACCGTCGCCACGCGAGAACTGTCCGGCCACCACGCCGCCCCCTGAATTTGGCCCTCATGCCCGCTGTAACTCTGGGTGACCTCGCCCGTCGCGGCGTCTACCACGCGAAGCGTTACGCCTACGGGCGGGGTGACGTGTGAGCCCACAATGCGAGCACCATCCGGTGACACTGCGAAGGCCAGGCCCCAAAGGTTGGTGTTCCAGAGGTTGTTCTCGAAGTGCCGGAGCAATGTCCCGCCAGGAAGCTGCCAGAAGGCGAGCGAACCCGTCCCGGCATCCGGCAGTGGCCCTGCGGTCACCAACGTATCGTCTGGGAGAAACCCCATGTACAACGGCTGGTAACGCTGCTCCTCCAATTGCGTCACATCCAGCAGCACCGCGCCGGTAACGGCGTCATAGGCCCGCACGGCGTACTGAAATGCCGCCGCGGCATACTGGCCACTTGGCGAGAACCCCACCTCCAGGGTCATGGAGCCCCGGGTTCCTTCCTGCCAGCGCATCTCGCCGGTCGCGGCGTCCCACACGAAAATGTCGCCACGATCACCGCCCGAGATCACCCAGGCGTTGTCTGGGCTGTACGCACCGATGGTGCCCCAGTTCGGATTCCACGGGCCGACGTGTTGCGTCACGCGCGCTACGAGCCGCCCCGTGTCCGCGTCAAACGTACTGATGTCCGCTGGCGCATCAAAATTCCCGATCAGGAACTGCGCGCCATCGGGGGAGAGCGCCGCGTCCCAAGGTCTGCCGCGGCTCAGTAGCAACCGCGGCTCGGTTACTACTTCAATTGCGCCCTGGCCCCAGCCAGACTGGTTGAGTGCACACACAAGAATGCTTGCAAGAGCGGCAACTTTGGTGGTGCCGCCCCACATTCCCCGCATCTTCATAGTTGGCTCCCCATACGGGGCAATGCAGGCTTCTGGTATGGCCCATTTTTTTTGGGAAGAACTGCGTGAATTGGCTATGGGCTACGCCAAACTGCCCTGGATTACCCTACGCAATTCATACTCCCCCGCTCGCGGCCCGCTGAACCCCCCGGATGATCCGGCCAACCGCTTGCTGGCCCTATACGACTTTTTTGCAGTGTTTACACTAACCCCGCTTGCGCATACTTGTCAATGGCTTTGCGGAAAAGGCCCGTGCCCGTCGTCTCTTCGCCCCGTACATTGATTCACACTGCATCCCGCACTAGACTGAGAATACATTTAGTTTCCTTATAACCTATGTCCTGAAACCTCAAATACACCGTCACGTCCACGGCAACCATTCCCTCCCGCCATCAGCGAATTCATCGATGGCTTCACGCGCCACCTCTCGATACGAAAAGGACCAAAAGGACATAGATCAGAAAAGGGACCGCCAAAACTCTCCTAGAGCTTTTGGCGATCCCTCGATGTAGCGCGTAACCGGCGTGCAGCCGGTCAGGCGCGCACGGCTTTGATGAGTTTGTCCAGGGTCTGGCGTAGTTCGGCGTTCTTTTGCAAGTCCTGCGTCACTTTTTCGCAGGCATAGATCACGGTGGTGTGATCTTTGCCGCCGAAGGCTTCGCCGATGTCGTTGAGCGAAAGGCTCGGGATGAGTTCCTTGCAGAGGTACATGGCCATCTGTCGCGGGCGGACGACTTGGCGCTGGCGGCTGCGGCCGCGCAGGTCCGCGATACGCACATCGTAGTGCTCCGCCACCGCTCGCTGGACTTGTTCGGACGTGATCGGTTTTATCTTCTCGGCGCCCACGAGGTCTCGCAATACTTCTTCGGTCATCTCGAGGGTGATCTTCTGACCGGTGAGCCGGCTGTACGCCAGGACGGTGATGAGCGCGCCCTCCAACTCCCGGATGTTCGAGGTGATGTACGTCGCGATATAACGAATCACTTCCTCCGGCACGGTGAGGCTTTCCTGGCGCGCCTTGTTCCGGAGGATGGCCACGCGTGTTTCCAGGTCGGGTGGCTGGATATCGGTCACCAGGCCCCACTCGAAGCGGGAAACGAGGCGGCTTTCGACGCCCCGAATTTCCTTGGGGCTACGGTCGCTCGAGATGACAATCTGCTTGTGACCATCGAACAACGTGTTGAACGTGTGGAAGAATTCTTCCTGGGTCGCTTCTTTGCCGCCGATGAAATGGATGTCGTCGATGAGGAGGACATCCACTTTCCGGTAGCGCAGGCGAAAGCGCTGGGTCGACTTGTCGGCGATGCTCTGGATCAGTTGGTTGGTGAACTGCTCCGAAGAAATGAAGACGACCTTCGCTTCCGGCGAACGCCGCAAGAGTTCCTGACCGATCGCTTGCATCAGGTGGGTCTTGCCGAGTCCCGTGTCGCCATAGAGGAACAGTGGGTTGTAGGCGCGGCCCGGTGATTCACTCACGGCCTTTGCGGCGGCATGCGCGAAACGATTTCCCGAACCGATGACAAATCGCTCAAACACGTACCGCGGATTAAACCCATTCACCGCCTGCTGTATTTTGTGGACGGCGCGCGGCGTTGCGCCCGCGGCGGCCACCGGGGGCACTTCATCGACCGTGAGTAGTTCCTCAGGCGCGGGCACAAAACTAACGGTACGAAACTCAGGGAACACACGCGCGACCGCTTCATGAATGGTATCCATGTAGTGATCACGCAACCAATCCGCGAAAAACTGACTCGGCACATTGACCAGCAGTTTCCCTCCTTCGCAGGAGTGAAAACGCGTCTGTTGAAACCAATTCTTGTAGTTATACTCATCCAAAACCTGACGCAGATGCTCCTGCGCTAACTCCCAGGGATTCCGATCCTCACGCGGCGGCATGGCCTTTCCACTTTCTACTGTGGTAGTTTCAACAAAACCCCCAAGCTTCATAATAAGATTCCTAGTTAGAGTGCCCACGGCGCTCTCACGCAAGCCTCTCATCGCCACCCCCTAGCTTCCTGAAAAAGTTTTCCACAAGTTATGCACAGGTTCTCCACACCGGGCAAAAACCTCCGATTTTTCGGCCTTTTTTCGCAAAGGCGAAAGGCGAGTTTGCACCATGATCGGGGTGCATGTCAAGCCCTTTTTTCAATGGCGGTGATGGCATGGTTCTTGATCCGGTTCCAGACGGCGTCAAGTTCCTCGAGCGTGCAAGCTTCGACGGTCCGACCCTCGCGCGCCACTTCCCTTTTCAAGGCGGAAAACCGTGCGGAAAATCGTGCAGTTGCGGCGCGCAGGGCTTCTGCTGGGTCCGTGTCGAGGAATCGCGCGAGGTTGACCGTGATGAGCAGCAGATCGCCCAGTTCCCGGCGTGCGTGGTCGAAATCATCCGCGGCGACAGCCTCACGAATCTCACGCAATTCTTCCTCTACCTTGTCCAAAACCCCGTGAATATGGGGCCAATCAAAGCCCATGGCAGATGCCTGGGCTTGGACGTGAGCGGATTCCTGGAAGGAATCAAGGGCCGCGGATGAATCCAACGTGGTCATTGCGTCAGCAGGTCCCGGCTAAGTCTGGACACACTACACCTGTGAACATAGTTCGTGAGCAGTGAAACAGGAGGCGAGGCCGCCCTTACACCCAGCCCCATTCAGACTCATTTCACGGCGCCCTCGGTTGCACCGTGAAGCCTCCATACGGACGAGAATGAGTATAGCATTCATTGGCGCGGATGCGCAAGAGGTAAATGAAACATGACATAAATGACGGTATTTTCGGGACTTCGCACTGGTTTTGAAGGACGGCTTTGGAGGAATTGCGGCGCCCGTGGCGGCGAATTCCGGCGTGACTTGTGGCGCACGAAGCGGCTATGATGGTTCTTCCCGGATGCAACCGCCATCATTTTCCTGAACGGAGAAGTGTTTTCATGTCTCTGCCGGTCCTCGCGCTGACAATGGGCGATGTTAATGGAATCGGTCCGGAGATTCTTGCGAAAGCGTTGTGCTCTCCGAGGTTAAGCGAATGTTGCCGGCCGCTCGTCATCGGCAGTGTGGACGTGCTGGAGCGGGCACGCGACCATGCGGCGGGCTGCCCCCGGCCCGTGCCGGTCAGCTCCCTGGAAGAGGCCCTGCAATGCACGAAGGACGTTCCCGTGCTCGAGTGCGGCGTTTGCGCGCCGCCTGTACGCCCGGGCCTGTTGGATCCGGCTGCCGGTCATTGTGCCATCGAGTGGGTGAAGCAGGCGGTGCGCTGGGCGCTGGAGGGGGCCATCGAGGGGCTCGTTACGTGCCCGATCAACAAGGAAGCCGTCGCCAAGGCGGGGCACGCCGTTGCAGGCCACACCGATCTTATTGCGCATATGACGGGAAGCCCGGACTACCGCATGTGCCTGTTTGCGGACACCCTGCGCGTTATTCATCTTACGGGCCACCTTTCGTTGCGTGCCGCGCTGGAGCGTGTGCGCACGGCGCCGATCATCAGGTCGATTGAGCTGGGTCACGAGGCGCTCCATCGACTGGGAATCACGCGGGCCAGTATCGCGGTGGCCGGATTGAATCCGCATGCGGGTGAGGCGGGAGCGTTTGGAGATGAAGAGATTGTCGAGATTTCTCCGGCGGTTTCCCAATGCCGGCAGGCGGGGATCAATTGTTCAGGGCCTTACCCTCCCGACACTGTATTCCGGCGGATGTCCTTGGGGGAGTTTGACATGGTCATCGCCATGTACCATGATCAGGGCCATATACCGATGAAGATGGTGGCCATGGACACGGGTGTCAACGTGACCTTGGGTATACCCATTGTCCGGACCTCGGTGGACCATGGCACCGCGTTTGATATCGCGTGGCGGGGCGAAGCCCGCGAGCAGAGCTTGTTGGCGGCGGCTTGTTTGGCCGCGCGCCTAGCGAGGACTTCGTAACCTGTGCGTCAACTCTTAGTGTGCGTCACACTTACAAGGCTCGTCGCCGGAATTGCATTTCTCGTTTGCGCGCAAGAATTTGCTTCCGGCGAGTTATTCACGGGCCGTTCCCGCGTATACCCCGTTGGGCCGAAGCCGTGCTCCGTCGTGGCGAAGGACTTAAACGATGACGGATTGGCCGAGATTGTGACGGCCGATCGCGGTGATTTGAACGACCTGCGGGAACAACGTCCGGCCAATGATGAATTGTCGCTGCTGGTGGCCCAGCCGGACGGGAGCTATGTGAAGCATCATCCTTCACTCAAGTCAGATTTCGGCCCGTACGACGTCGCCATTGCCAACATTGATGCCTTGAAGTGGCCGGACATCATCGTGGTCAACTTCCATGCCGTGCGCCACCAAAACGTTTTCCTTTATCTGAACTTGAAGCAAGAGGACATTTTCAACGCGCTCCCCTTCCGCATTCCCGACGAGGGTCTGCCCTATCTCCGACATCGCGACGGGGACGGCATCCCCCTGTATTCCGTGCCGGGTTTGACGGCATTGACCATCCAGGACGTGAATCATGACGGACTCAGGGACCTTCTCGCCTCGGGGTGGTCCAGTGATGTGCTGGTGTTCCTGCCGGGCCACGCGGAGAAGTTTTTTGACGAGACGGCGGTGACCTTCACCAAAGCCGCGGGCGGGCCGTGCGCGCTCGAGGCGGCGGACTTCGACAAAGACGGTGAGATTGATCTTGCAGTGGCCATGAAAGCATCAGAAGAAGTCACATTATGGCGCGGGAATGGCCAAGGGGGCTTCGAGGAAAAGAACCGCTTTCTTTCCCGGGGCCACTTGCCCAACCGCATCAAAGCAAGGGACATCAATCGGGACGGCTACTTGGATCTTGCGGTATCACATCCCTATGCCGAGGACTCGGTGCTTCTTTTTTACGGCGACGGCAACTTCACCTTCAGCATCTCTCAGGAGATTCAATTGGGCGAGGACTTGCAGGTGCTGGAGCATGAAATACACGATATTGTATTGGACGATCTGAATGGGGATGGCCGGATGGACTTGGCCGCCGCCTGTAATGCTTCACAAAAAGTCATTGTGTACCTCAATGAGTCCGCGGAGGGATCGAGGCTTCAAAGTTTTCGGCGCGAATCATACTCCTTTGAAGAAGGCCGTCCCAGTGCGCTCTGCAGTGCCGACGTGGACAACAATCAGCGGCAGGATTTGATCGTGGCATTGTGGGACGTAAACGGGGTGGTTGTGTTGATGAACGGGAAATGAGTTGGACCGAATGGACGGCCGGCGTTACTTTTTCAGGGGGTGCAGTCGTTTGAGTTCCGCCAGCAGTTCCTGATATTGCGCTTTCAGGAGCGGGCGGCCGCCGAAGCGGACGTCGCAATAGATCTGCAGTAGCCGCACCGCGGGGACCACCTCGATCCACCGGTTCTCTTCGAGGTCCGCCGCAGTCGGCCCCGCTCTTCGCAAGTTTTCGGCGCAGGCGTTCATAGAGCCTGGTGGCCCGCGTTTGATCCTGCGTAAGCGTCCACCATTGCCCCGGCCGGTGGCCATTCGCATTTCGGCCACGCAGAAGAATCAGGGTGGCCAGTCCAATCAGCCCGATCATGCCAATGATTGGTCCCACGCGAATACGCGACCCAGTAGGACTCGTCCCTCCCGAGACACGATCCTGGCCGAGAAAGCCCCCGACGACCCCCATCGAGAATTCGCGCAATTTCGCAAGTTGGAAAGCCCCGGCAAATCCAATCACTTCCTGGTACCAGAACATTTTGGATTTCAGGATGTACGTGGAAAGCATGCGCCGGAACTTGCCGACGCGATCGATGAAATTGGCGTCAGAAGGAGAAGGATCGAAACGTACCCAGCCAACATCTGGAAAATAGACCTCGACCCAGAGATGGGCCATGTATTGCCGGACCATGTAGGTCCCATCGGTGTCGTTCCATTCCCCGCCCCGGTAGCCGCTCACGACGCGGGTAGGAACACCCAGACTTCGCAACATGAGCGCCATCGCACTCGCGAAGAGTTCGCAGTGGCCCTTGCGTGTTTGCATGATGAAGGCATCGACGGCGTAATCCGGTGGAAGCTCCGGCAGATTGAGCGAATACAGGAAGTCGGGCCCGCTTAACCAAGTCTGAATAGCCACGGCCTTGTCATACACCGTGGCGGCATCCCGGGTCAGTTCCCGCACAAACGCCTGCGTTGAGTCACGCAATTCATGATCGGTCAAGGTCCGGAAATCGCTATCGGGAACACTGGTGTAGTCATCGGAAGAAGTTTGAAGCTGCTCCGGGGTGGGTTCCCCCACTTCCGACCAGGCCTCGTAGTAGAGCCGGCGCGGCCCCGTGGGCGCGCGGTAGTTTATCGTGAAGTCTTCGTCGCGGTCCCACAGAATGCGCGTGCTGGATTGATCGCTATCGATGGACATGCTCTGGATGAGATCCAGGCAGGGCACCCCTTCCTCCGGCACCCTGTCCATGTAGATCACTTGATGCACGAGTTCAAATTCGGGCCTCGGCTGGCGCCAGACTTCGGTCATGCTGCTTGGCGTTGAGCGCAGGCCGCTGTGGTAGGTGTCGGCTATATGTGGCTCAAGGTTTTGGTTCAGTTCATAGCGGGACCACTTGGAGTTATAGAATTTCGGGAACGTGGTGTTCCGCCAGTAGAGTTCGCTTTCCGGAAACTTGCCGTCGGGTATGTCGGGGAACCGAATCAGCATGACGGCGGTGGCGTCTTCGCGCACGTACGCCCCCCCGCGCAGATCCACTTCCTCGCTCAGGCCCGTGGTTGCGACGACATTGTTGGAGCGGCCCAGGATGCCGGCCTCGAGGCGTGGTGTGAACATGAACAACGCCACCGTCAGAAGGACGGACGCCAGCGAGACCAGGACCATATTCATGACGACGTTGCCGTCGAACCCGGAGCGTTCCCCTTCCTCTGGTGTCATTCCCCGGGAATGCAGGGGAAGCAGTTCCGCGGCGGCCGCCTCGCTTGAAGCGCGAGATTCAATTTGAAGTCTGAGGGTGATGAAGGACCAGACCGTGCTGACCAGAAAGGCAATCATGGCCAGTCCAATGAGCGCTTCGGGCGACTGAACCGAAGCGGCCAAGAGCAGGAAAAAGGCCATGAGAAAGATGTAGTGGTAGAAGCGTTCTTCCTTGCGATGAAGCATGAGGTTGCACTGGATGTAAATGGTCAAAGCCACCACCGAATTCAGCGCGCCTAAAACAAACCAGGTGAAGGGGATAAACGCGCAATAAATGATCGTAATGGCCTTGAACACTTCACGGTAAATGGGAAAGCGCCCATCCAGGTACTCCCCAATCGGCGCCAGCGCAATCAGCACGGCCGGGATGAGCAGTACACCGCCGCCGTAGTCAGACACGGAGGCCAGCGCGAGGTATCCCGAGAAAACCATGGCGGAACTGGACAGCCGCAGCGCCAGGTTGAGGTGCTTATGCATGGAGCACCTCCCGGGGATCCACGGCGCTCAAGGCCGTACCACTCCGGCGGCCCCATTGCCGGGAGTCAGCGGAAAAGTACAGAAGAACGGCCCGCTCTCCCTCGAGGCGGCGGACGACGCTTTCGAAGTCCGGATATGCGTCGAGCGTGGCCGATTCCACTCTGGCCAGCAATTCCAGCACTTCGCGTTCTTGCCCGCTGCCTTCTCCCGGTTCCAAGTCAACTTGCGGGGTCACGATCGAGACGTTGTACTGCCGCCGTAAGAGGGTAATGGCGAGCGACGCCACCAACTCGATGACTTCTTCAAAATTCTCTTCAAAATTGTCCATGTCTGGGGCGTAGCGGGTGTCCAGGGCGAAAGTAACATAGCGCGAGTTCTCGCGTGCCAATTCCCGGATAATCCACTTGCCGAAACGGGCGCTTGCACGCCAGGCAATGAGCCGCAGGTCGTCCCCGGGCACGTACTCGCGCAGTCCATAGAATTCATCGCCGTCGGCGGAGGGGCGCCGGGTCAGGTAGCGTGTGCCCGCGGCCTGGTCCAGCACGGTGGTCCGGACAATCCGCACGCGCGGATATACCACAATCTCGCGTTCGTCGGAAAAGCGGCGGCGCTGCTCGATAAGCCCAAAGGGATAGCTGCTCACCAGGTCAAACGGGGGCAGTCGATACACGCCGCGGCGGTCGAAGACGACCTGCACGGTCAGCATCGCTGCCCGCCGCGCGGGCAACCGCATCAGATAACCGATGGCGCGGTCCGCTTCACTGGCACTTTCCAAGCGGAGACTAATGGCCGGCAGCAACAATTTGTGGTTTTCGAGGCGTACTGAGACTAAGAACGGTTCCCCGCGATGCACCGCGGAGGGAGCTTCTCGTCTCATGGAGAGTTTCTTCATCGAACGTCCGGGCAGGAACAGCGAGATGAGGATGAAACTGGCCAGGCCGCCCACAATGATGTAGAGGAGATTGGTGCCCGTGTTCCATGCGGCCAGCAGGACGCCGAGCATGATGATGACAAAGAAGATGCCAGATTTCTTCAACCGGCCCAACCGCCGCTTACTCTTGAGGGCTTTCATGTTCAAACGGGGACTTTAATCGCTTTTATGACATCCAACACCACACGCTGGCGTTCGCGCGCCGCCATCGAGAGGTCGGCGCCCCGGCTTTTCACCAGGATCCGGTGTCCCAATACGGGGACCGCCATCATCTTCACGTCATTGGGCGTCACATAGTCCCGCCCTTCGACAAGCGCCCGGGCTTGGCAGGCTTCATACAGCGCCAGCGAACCCCGGGGGCTGGCTCCCAGCCGGATTTGGTCATGGTCGCGCGTGCCCTGCACGATATCCAGAATATATTGTGCCACACTATCGTCTACCTTTACCTGTCCGACGCGATCCTGCAACTCGAGCAAGTCATCGGCGGTGAGCACGGGCATCAATTCCTGGAGCGCCTGCTGGGGATCGCGCCGCCGCATGATCCTGATCTCATCCTGACCGGGTGGATAGCCCATCTCAACCCGCAGGATAAACCGGTCAAGTTGAGACTCTGGAAGGGTATAGGTGCCTTCATACTCGATCGGGTTCTGGGTGGCCAACACCATGAAGGGCTGGGGAATGGGGTGCGGCCGTCCATCGACGGAAACTTGATACTCGCTCATGGCTTCCAGCAACGCGCTTTGCGTTTTTGGCGGGGTGCGGTTCACCTCGTCCGCCAGCACGATGTTGGCGAAGATCGGACCATGCCGGAATTCGAATTCGTTGGTTTTGTGGTTGAGAATGGACACGCCCAGGATGTCTGAGGGGAGCATGTCGCTGGTGAACTGGATCCGGCAGAACTTGCAGTCCAGTGACCGGGCGATCCCATGCGCAATCGTCGTCTTGCCAATGCCCGGCACGTCTTCAATCAGGATATGGCCCCGTGCCAAGAGGCCCACGACACACAACTGGACGACTTCATGCTTTCCAAAGACCACCTGCTCGATGTTATTGACGAGAGAATGTACCCGCTGCGCCACAATCGCTTCCATGCAACACTCCAGTTTTCAACTATAACCACATTTTTTGCACTCGAATTCCTGCCGCAACGGGTGGAGCCTCTTGCTCGCGCGAGCGCGTTCCACGCCTACAACCACCGCTCAAACCAGTCATCCATGATTTCCTGCGTCTCGGGTGTCACGCGCTCGCCGTCGTAATGCACCACTTGTTCCAAGGCGCCGGGAGCACGCAAGAGCTTATAGATCTGGGACGCCTGTGCGACAGCCTTCTGCACGCTTTTCGGGTTGGAGAAAACCCCCTCCGCCATCGAGGTGAGCAGCAGCACGGCACTTGGGGCCGCCAGCGCGAGGATGTGTTCCCAGTCAAAAGGATACTCTTTCGATTCAATATGCGGCTTCAGTGCGGGCATCAGGGCAATACCGTCCTTTTCGCCGGTCCAGCGTTCCGGTTCCTTATCCTGGCTGAAGCGTGTAAATGCACAACTGGAGACACAAGCGCGCACGCGATCATCGAACGCGGCCAACATCAGGGCATTGAAGCCGCCCAAGCCATGACCCACCACACCGATGCGGGCGGTGTCCACACGCTTCGACTCATTAAAGACATCAATCGCCCGCATATGGTCGGCCAGCATCTTGCCCGCCAGCGACATAGTCGGGTTGTCCTTGTAAAAATTACGGCTGTCAAAGGGCTGCTTGCGCGAGGAGGTCCGGTCGCCGGTGGTGGGGCAATCGGGCGCCAGCGTAACAAAGCCTTGTTCTGCATAGTATTGCGCAAAGGCCAGGCGCGACTCTCCTTCAATGCCGGCCGGCTCATCCTTGCCCTGCGGTACTTCAGAATGGCAGCACAGAATCGCGGGCACCTCCTCCTTGCCCTCAGGCACGAAAAGCCAGGCGGCGACGCGCTCCCAGGGGTCGGCGAAATAGTTGATGCGCCGTCGCACGTATCCCGGCGCCTCCAGTTCGTCCACCGTCTTTACCTGTAGATCCAGTCTCTCCCGAGGAATGTCCCCCAGAAGCGCACGGACACTCCCTTCGATCTCAGCGCGCTTGCCCGCCCAGGCGGCCGCGCTCTTGATCTTTGCCAGATCGATCATGCTGCTGTTGTCTCCCGCATTCTCCGTGCGTCTCGTTGGCGGCGGCTCTTGCATCGTAGAACGCGGGCACGAAACTATCAGGCATGCACACGTCTATCAATTCCGCTGAGCGTCCAAATGATGTCTGAGCCCGGCCTTCCAGCGCAGGCAGCGCGTGAAGCGAGTCCACAAATCATGACACGCGCCTGCACCAGTTTCCAGAACGGGGAATGACCTTGTCAAGAAATGTTGAGGCAGGAAAGCACAGCGATGGCTATGGACAAGACCCAGGGCATTGACAATCCACGTGGAGTGTGTCTTAATACATGCGATTTCAAGCGTGTGGTGATTGACCGATATCTCTTGATACCTGAGTTTCCTCCCACGCCGCCGCAACGGGAGGTGGCGTTCGCTTCTGCATGTCCGCAGCAGCGGCGCTAAAGCGCCGTTCAACCAGACATGCGTATTTGCACCTCAAGCCTGCTCGCCCCCAAGCGAGCAAATGGCGTGGTTTGATTGCGAAGTAATTCGGCCTCGGTCCATGCGATCCTTGAGCCGAACAAAGCGTGTTGAAGGGAGGTGGTTGTCCGGCCCGATACCCCCGGGGGAATCGCATCCATGTCGAAATGTTCAGCCAATTGTTTCCTGGCATTCATGTTCATTCATTTGAACGAAGGGAGAACTGACATGAGACAGAAGGATAAGGGATTTACCCTGATTGAGTTGCTCGTTGTTATCGCGATCATTGGAATTCTAGCCGCGATCCTGTTGCCGGCGCTGGCGCGCGCCCGGGAGGCCGCCCGCCGCGCCAGTTGCCAAAACAACCTGAAGCAGTTCGGCATCATCCACAAGATGTTTGCCGACGAGTCCAAGGGCGAGAAGTGGGTCCGGAGGACTGTCCGATACGATAACACCTACGATGCGGGCGGAAACGTCCGCGTGTGGCACGGCATTGACATGATGATGCTGTGGCCGGAATACTGCACGGATTGGGCCATATACTCGTGTCCGTCGGATCCGGCGGCGGGGCAACAGCCGCTGGCCAATCTCGGCGCCAGTGTCGCGCTGAAGACGTCCTATGACAAGGGAGGCTTGCTCCGAAGAGTCGGGACGGGTTGGGGCGGCACACCCTATCCGGTGGCGAACAAGACGCCCCTGCCCAACAACGACGCCTGCGAGGCGGAGCCGTTTAATTGCTACGCGTACGGCGCGGACTGGTCCTATTCGTATTGGGCGGTCCTGATCAATCCCGAGTGGGTCGAATTGCCGGCGGACGCGAACGCCGTCTTCAGCTTCCTGCACTCCGGATTCCCGAATGGCGGCGGTTGCCTGAAAAACGCTGACAACGATTTCACCATGACGTCGGCGATCAGCACGGGAGTAACCCCGGAGTTCAAGCACCTTCGCGAAGGGATCGAACGCTTTCTCATCACGGACATCAACAATGCCGCGGCCTCCTCGCGGGCGCAGTCAGGTGTGGCGGTGATGTGGGACGTCATTCGCAACAAGGGCGGGCTGAACAGCGGGATTGCGCCCAACGATTTCAGTCATGCTCCGGGTGGTTCGAACATCCTGTTTATGGACGGGCATGTCGAATGGAGCAAGTACCCGTCGGAAGATGGCGGTGCGACTTACCCAACCAGCCGTGCACTCCTGGCGAGCGGTTTCCAGTACGCGGGTTGATTCGGCGCGAAGATCCATGCACATTCGGGTAGCGCCCGGCTTTCCGGGCGCTACTGCGGCCTTCCGCCGCCAAGGGCTTGGCTTGGCCCACACTATGCCCGGCCCGAGGCGGCGGAATCCGACGCGACACGACGGAGGATAGACGTGGGATGAACGCAATGACGAAGACCCTTTTTTCCCGATGTTCCGCCTGCGCTATTTTGGCGTTGGGCTTGGCGGGGTGCGGCCCCGGTGTGGAAACCAAGGGGGAGGAATCGATTTACATGATGGCCGCGCGGGGGGAGGTTGGCCTGGTACGTGAAGGACTGGTGGGGGGCTTCGATGTGAACACACCCGACGCGGAAGGCAGGACGCTGCTCCACTATGCGGTGGCTGGCGAGCAACCGGAGACCGTCGAGTATCTCATTGCCCAATATCGGGCCAACCCGCGTGTTCCAGACATGGATGGCAATACCGCCGTGGACCTCGCCCAGGAGATAGGCAATCAGGAGGTTCTGGAAGTTTTCTACAGCGAGGGCATACTCGAATAGACTATGCGGCTGTCTTCACGCTGACCTGCATGCCCGCCCGAGTCGCCAGCACGACGAGCATTTCCAGGCTAAATTTCTCCCATCGTCCCCCGATCAAATCCGTGGCCCTCGCGGGGCTGATCCGAAGGAGTTTTGCCGCCCTGGCCGGACCAAGTCTTTTCGCGCTCAGAAACTGGCGAAGATCAGCCAACAGGGTGGCACGCATCTGAAGGATGGCGGCCTCATCGGGGGGATATCCCAGATCGAGGAAGACGTTTCCAGAGGAATCTATGACACCTTCACGCATAAGTTAAACTCCAAGCTGCCTAAAGCGTTGCCGAGCCAATTCGACATCTCGATGGCTGGTCTTGTTCGACTTCTTTTTGAAAACATGGAGCACACAGACCGCTTCAGGAAGAGTGGCTAAGTAGACGACCCTCCATTCGCCTAGGACGTGAATCCTTATTTCCTTGACGCCAGTTCCGATAACGGTCATCGGTTTCCAGTCGCTGGGTTCCAGTCCCCGTTGAACGGCATATAACTCGAATCCGGCGGCTCGCCGCGCTTCGTTGGGGAAATCACGCAGGTCATCCAAACTCGAACCCATGAATTTTAGCGGTTTCACAACCTCAAATCTATTACATGTGAAGCATGCTCGGCAAATAGATTCTGAGGAGTGCCGCAGTTCGTCGTCAAGCGAGGACAAGCATTGTCCCGAGCCCAAAGGAGTGGAGCACCTTGCCGCGGACACCGGTCCCGGGATCCACCGCGTACTTTGCGAACGTCCCGCTACCATGCGGGCATCCGACTTATTTGGTTATACTGGGCGCATGGCCTCACAAGACCAGACACTGACGGATGAAGTGCGCGCGCGGTGCGCGGAATTGCGGGCTGACATTGACCGGCATAGCCGCCTGTATTATGAGGAAGCGGCGCCGGTGATCAGCGATTTGGAGTTCGACGCGCTGTTGCGTGAACTCCAGGAACTGGAACAGCTACACCCCGAATTGCAGACATCCGACTCCCCCACGCAGCGGGTGGGCGGCGCGCCGCTCGAGGGGTTTGTCACGGTCACGCACCGCGTGCCGATGCTCTCGATTGACAACACGTACAACGAAGCGGAACTCAGGGAGTTTGATCGGCGGGTGCGCAAGGGCCTGGATGGCACGGAACCGGTCTACGTGGTGGAATTAAAGATTGATGGCGTGGCCATTTCCATCCGCTATGAGGACGGTGTGCTGGTGCGGGCGGCCACGCGCGGCGACGGCTACCGCGGGGACGACGTCACCGAGAACGTGAAGCGCATCCGCTCGGTGCCGTTGCGGCTCAAGGACGATCCGCCGGCCGCCTTGGAAGCCCGGGGCGAAGTGTACATGACGGTGAAGGAACTTGAACGGCTGAACAAGCTGCGGGAGAAAGAGGGCGAGGAACCCTACCGCAACCCGCGGAACACGACCGCGGGCACGTTGAAGCTGCTCGATCCGCGCCAGGTGGCGCAACGGCGGCTCGATATCGCGCTGTACGATCTGGTGCCGGAGGAGGGGCACGAACTTACGACGCACGTTGAGACGCTTAAGGGCCTCGAGCGCCTGGGACTGCCCGTCAGTCCGCATTACAAACGGTGTGCGTCCATCGAAGAAGTGCTCCAGGCTTGCGAGGAGTGGCGGGAGAAGCGGCGCGAGCTGCCCTATGAGACCGATGGCCTGGTTATTAAAGTAGACTCCGCGGCGCAGCGGCGGCGCCTCGGCGCGACCTCGAAGGCGCCGCGCTGGGTGATTGCCTTCAAGTTTCCCGCCGAAATCGCCCAGACCAAGCTGCTCAACATCAAAATCCAGGTCGGGAAATCGGGGGCGCTGACGCCTGTGGCGGAGATGGCGCCTGTCCGGCTTGCCGGGACGATCGTGAAGCGCGCCACGCTCCACAATTTTGAGGACCTGGCGAAGAAGGACGTGCGCATTGGCGATACCATCGAGGTGCAGAAGGCAGGCGAAATCATTCCGCAGGTGCTACGTTTTGTGCCGGAAAAGCGACCTGCAGACGCACAATCTTTCCCTCTGCCGCGGGAATGCCCGGTGTGCGGAACAGAGGTGCACAAGGACCCCGACAGTGTGTGTTTGCGCTGCCTGAACCTGGCTTGCCCCGCGCAAGTCAAAGAACGGCTTGAGCACTTTGCCAGCCGGAAGGCCATGGACATCGAGGGGCTCGGCCCTGCGCTCATCGCGCAACTGGTGGCGCAGAAACTGGTCACGGCCCCGGCGGATCTCTATCAACTTGACGTAGAAACCGTGGCCCATTTGGAACGAATGGCGGAGAAATCGGCATCTTATCTGATACAAGCCATCGAGGAAAGCAAAAGTCGGCCCTTGGGCCGCCTCCTCTTTGCCTTGGGCATCCGGCACGTGGGGAGCCGGACGGGTGAAGTGTTGGCGGAACATTTTGGTACGATGGACGCGCTCATGTCGGCCAGCATGGAGGAATTAACGCAGATCCATGAGGTGGGAGACGTCTTGGCGAAGAGTGTGTACGATTTTTTTGAGACGGAAGAAAACCGGGCGCTGATTGCCCAACTGGGGGCGGCCGGGCTTAATATGCGTGAAGAAACGCGCGGGGCCAAAGAGGAAGCGCAGACCCTTGCGGGAAAGACTTTTGTGGTGACGGGAACGCTCGAGAACTATAGCCGGGACGAAATTCAGGCACGGATCAAGCAACTTGGTGGCAAGGCGACGGGCAGCGTGAGCAAGAGCACGAACTATGTAGTGGCGGGCGAGAATGCCGGCTCTAAACTGGACAAAGCGCAGCAACTGGGGATTCCGGTATTGACAGAAGCGGAATTCGAGGCATTGGTCGAGGGCGGCGCATGAGCGAAATCCGCCTTAAATGTCCTGATACGCTGAACGCCGAGAGTGGCCCGGCGCTGCTGGAAGAGGTTAAGGGAGGCTTGCCGGAGGAAGGGCAAAACGTTGTCCTGGATTTCTCGCGCACGCGTTCGATGGATTCCATGGGCAGCGCGTGGCTCATGCGGCTGGCGGAAGCGGTGCGTGGCCGCGGTGGCGAGTTGCGGTGGGAGCACGCGAGTGGCGATGTGGTGGCGTTCCTCGATTTGGTGAAGCCGGGGTTGCTCACGCGCCCCACGCCGCCCGAGCGCGCGCCGGGATTCTTTGAAGCGACCGGCGGTTCCGCCATCAACATGGTGACAGAACTGCGCGAGTTTTGGAACCTGGTGATCGACACGATTTACTGGACGGTGCTGGCACCGTTTGAGGGGCGCGGCTTCCGGTGGGGCCTGTTTATCGACGAAATGCACGAGATGGGCGTCCGCGCGGTGCAAATCGTCTGCCTGATGAATTTCCTCCTGGGTTTGATTGTGGCCATGCTGCTGTCGAAACAGGCGGAGGCGTATGGAATTCAAATTTTTGTTGCGGACGTCGTCATGATCGGTTTCGCCCGCGAGTTGGGCGCCGTCATGACCGCCACGGTGGTCAGCGCGCGCACCGGGGCGGCGATTGCAGCGGAAATTGCCACCATGCAGGTGCAAGAGGAGATCGACGCGCTGCGCGGGATGGGGCTCAACGTAACGCAATTCCTCGTATCGCCCAAGCTGCTCGCCATGCTCGTCGTGCTGCCGTGCCTGGTGGCGCTGGGAATTGTCTGCGGCGTGCTCGGGGGAGCGGTGTGGGGCATCTTTGTCCTCGACTTTGAGCCTTCGGTTTGGTTCAACGAAACGCTTCAACGCTGCGAGTTGCGCGATATTGTCGAAGGCATGACGAAAACCATCGTCTTCGCGGTCATGATTGTCCTTGTCGGCTGCCATAACGGTCTCCGCGTCACCGGCGGTTCCCGCGGCGTGGGCTTGATGACCACGCGCGCGGTGGTGATGGACATCTTCTTCATGATCATCATAGACATTCAATTTGCGACACTCTTCTACTATGTCCTCGAATAAGCCAGACACGGAGCATGGCCGGAAACCCGTCCAGGCCAAGAACGGAGCGCCCATTATCGAGGTGCGCGACCTGGTCACGCGCTACGGCGAGACGACCGTGCTCGACGGCATTTCCTGCGCGGTGCGGCCAGGGGAAATCTTCGTGATCATCGGTGGTTCCGGCAGCGGCAAGACCACGCTGCTGAAACACATGTGCGGACTGCTGCAGCCCGCCGCCGGCGAGATCGTCTACCGCGGCCAGGACATTACGCGGATGGACGAAGATGAACTGGCCCAGATGCAGCGTTCAATTGGTATCGCCTTCCAGTCGAGTGGCTTGTTCAATTCGATGACGGTGGGCGACAATGTGGCGCTCCCGCTGCGGGAATACGGGGAAGTGGACAATAGTCTGATCCCGGATGTCGTGCGCATGAAGCTGAGCCTGGTGGGATTGGCGGACGCCGAAAACAAGCTGCCGAGCGAGTTGTCCGGCGGCATGCGTAAGCGCGCCGGGCTGGCCCGGGCCATTGCCCTAGATCCGCCACTGGTGTATTTCGATGAACCGTCCGCCGGCATCGACCCGATCATGGCGTCAGGTCTGGACGATCTGATCCTCGATCTCAACCGGTTGTTGGGGACCACGTTTGTTATTGTCACGCATGAACTGGATTCGATCCGAAAGGTGGCGCACCGGATCCTGATGCTCGACCGGGGCAAGGTCATTTTTCTGGGGACGATGGAAGAAGCGGACCACACGGATGTCGAGCGGGTGCGGCAGTTCTTCGAGCGGCGCCCGGACGAATTCATCGCGCATCGAAATATTGCGTAGCGATCTTTACAATCACCAGGGACTTGTGTCTGGCCAAACAGCCTGCTGGATTCCCGCCTTCGCGGGAATGATGGAACTTGTCGTCATCCTTTTTTGTCCTGGATTCCCGCGAAGGCGGGAATCCAGGATCAAAAGAGCAGGCCGTGCACGAATGATGAGAGACAGGAAGGAAGTCTGTGGCAACGCGGAAGCAGAAAGCAAAAGTGGGCGTTTTCCTGCTCACTTGTTTCGCCATCATCATTGCGGGCGCCATGGCCATCGCGGGCATGTACAGCAACCGCGGCATCCACTATTCGATGGAGTTCGAGGACAGTATCCTCGGCTTGGGCGAAGGGGGCCTGGTTGAATACCTCGGCGTGCCGGTGGGCAAGGTTTCGAGCATCTATGTCACCGCGAACAATAAAGCGCATGTAGACGCGCTGATTGACCCTGTAAAGGTGACGCTCCATGAAGGCGTCGAAGCGCAACTGGTCATCTATAGCTTCGCCGCGGGCACCATGGCTATCTCCCTGCGGGGCGGCAATCCCAAGGCGCCCTTGCTCGAACCGGGCGGCGAGATTCCGGCGAAGCCCTCCGCGTTTGCGACCATCAGCAGCGAGATGGAAGACATCATGGAAAGACTGGGCCAGATTCTTGAGAAGCTGAACACTGGGCTGGAGGGGATGGAAGAAGGGGACATTGCCACGATCGTGGACAACGTGAATGACCTGCTGGACGATGGCCGCAGCTTCCTGGACGACACTGACCAGTTGGTAAACGAGGCCACCGCCACTATCACCAGCCTTCGCGATGAGGCCGAAGGCACACTCGCCTCATTCGGAGATCTCACCGAGGATGTCCGCAATCTGTCGAAAGACATTCAGGATCTCGTCCAGACCACCACGGACAAGCTGGACCAGATGGACGTGGGCGAACTGCAAGAGAAGCTGAACCGGGTCCTCGAGAATACGGCGCAACTCACGGAAAAACTGAACCAGACCGCTGGCCAAATTGACAACCTGTCGGCCAACGCCATGCATGAGGCGGACAACATCGAATACACGCTGCGCCAATCGCTCGAAGAAGTGACAGAGGCGTTCAAATCCCTGCAAGCGTTGACTGAGGCGGTCAAACAGGACCCCGCGTCACTCCTCCGCGGCAAAGCACCCGCCAAAGAACTGAAGGACAGCCAGCCATGAAATCAAAACCAGGAACTTTCCGCGGCATCAACCGGCTCGCGGGTACGCTCGCCCTCCCATGTCCGCTCCTTCCAGGTTTCTTTGCTGTCCTTGTGTTTGCTGGATGTCTTTCGTCGCGCTCGGTAACTCCCGTTCAACTGTACACGCTCGATCCGAAGATCGAGACGAAACAATTTGATGCCACCGAGCTGACCGTGGGGGTCCGCCCGCTCCATGCGGCGCGGCCCTATGGCCGGCCCATGGTGACCAGCGATGACGGCTTAAAGCTTGAGGTGCAGGACTTCAGTGCTTGGGCGGAAGACCCAAGGGCCTACCTGACCCGCGCCCTCATCGACGCCCTGAGCGCCACGCACCGCTTCGAAGATGCCGGCGACGCCTCCGATATGTCGCGTCCGGATCTGCTGCTCACGGGCGAACTGCGCAAGTTCCGGGAGAACCGCGGCGCGTCTCCGGCCGTGGCGGAGATCGAGGTGCGGCTGGTGCTGCGCGAAGCGCGCGAAAAGAAGAGCGTCTGGGACGAAATCCTCACCGCGCGCATGCCCTTAAAGGGCGATACCCCCGCAGCCCTCGCCGAGGCCATGGACATTGCCGTCGCTGGTATCGCCACGCGCGCGGCGGAAGCGATTGCGGAGGCGGTGCCGGAGTAGGGACTGAATGGACAGGATGGACAGAATGGACGAAGGGGACCGAGGGGGACCTTATGGTAGCCGTTGCAGGGCATCGTAGAGGGCGAGGAGGTTCTCCGTGGGGACGGCGGCTTGGACGTTGTGGATGGTATTGAAGATGAACCCGCCGTCCTTGCCGAAGATTTCAATCCGCTCGCGGACTTCGTTTCTGACTTCGTCCGGAGAGCCGAAGGGGAGGGTCTTCTGGGTGTCCACGCCGCCGCCCCAGAAGACGAGGCGGTCGCCATAGCGCTCTTTTAGTCCCGCGGCGCCCATGTCCTTCGCGGAGCATTGGACGGGATTGAGGATGTCAAAGCCAGCGTCGACGAAGTCGTCGAGATACACGCGGACAGAGCCGCAGGAGTGAATGAAAGATTTCCACGTCGTGTTCTTGTGTATCCACTCATTGACGGTTTTGTGAAAAGGCTTGTAGAGATCGCGGTAGGCGTCGGGGGAAATAAAGGGGCCGTGCTGCGTACCGAAATCGGTGCCGGTCACAAATACCGCCGCGACTTTGTTGCCGACGGCCTGGCGGACCTTCTCCCAGTTTTCGAGGGCAATCTCGCACTGGCGCTCGAAGATCTTGTAGACGTGGTCGCGGCGCATGGTGGTGCTCATATACCACTCGGCAATGTCGCGGATGCCGCGTGTCCGCTTGCGCCACATGGCGGGAACCAGGGCAATGTCGCCGAAAGCCGTGCCACCGGGGTTCAGCAAAATGGCCCGGCCAGTCTGGTGCTGCCGCCCCGCTTCCGTCCGAAACCATTCCACATCATGGTCTGAAATGGGCTGAAATTCTTCCAGATTGTCTTCAACACGCAGCTTGTCTTCGTCAATGGGGTCTTGGCGGACGATGGCGTCAAAGTAAAACCCGTCTTTGGGCATCCTACCGCTGGGAGGCACGGTCTTGTCACCCTCCGGGTACATCAGTACATCGCCGTTGGGTTCTGGGTCTGTGTTGAACGCGCCGGGAACAAGCACGGGTGTGCCGTCGAAGAGTTGCCAGGGCTTCCAATCTTTGTTCTCGAAGCCGAATAAGGTTCTCGGGCCACCCACGCCAACAACGTCCACTTCCAAGGCGTCCAAGAGATCCGGTGCGA
>JACPGD010000262.1 GCA_016182645.1 Candidatus Hydrogenedentota bacterium
ACCCGGCCCATGCCGCCCTTGCCATAGACCGAGATGCGCGAGTAGCGCCCCGGCGTTTCCTCGGGAATGTTCAGTTCCAGCGCGCCGCTGGGCGCCGCGGGCCGCAGGTCCATCTCCACCGTTTCCACGTGCCCGCCGGGCGCCAGGCGCAGCGTCCCCGAGAAAGTCTGTTCGATTTGCGCTTCCCCGCCCAGTGTCTCGAGGGCCAGGCGGCTGTCCCCGCCATGCGCCTGCACCGCCCCTTCGACCAGCGCCTCGAGGAACTTGCGGTCCGTTTCGCTCAAGATCCCGAGTGCGACCATCCGCTCCGCCAGCGAGCGCGACGGATCCGTCGCCCACGCCGCGCCCACCTCGATGATCCGTTCGGGACGGACCCCTTTCAGTTGCGCCGCGAGAATCCCAAAGAGGAGATTCCTATCTCGATCGATGGTTGCCACTTTCGTTTTCCAATCGTCTGAAAGCTCTTCGTTCGCCTGAACTCGGGCGCCATGCCGAGCCACGTCTTCGAGGCAGGGCACGCGTACCCCACGCTACTCCGCTGCCCATCCGTCATTCCCGCGAAAGGGCCTGTCGATTTACTGTGTTCCAGCTTGTGGTGCGGGCTTCCAGCCTGCGGCCCGGAGGCGCAGGCTGGAAGCCCGCACCACAATTGTAGGTTCTGCAAGACTAAATCGACAGACTCGAAAGCAGGAATCCAGAAGCATTCACCAGATCACAAAAGGGCCTTTGTTTCCTAGACATCCAGGTAAATCGTAGAATCGTCGTCAAGATTGCCCTCAAAATGATCACTGGCTGAGCCAAATGTACCGTCGACGTAATGATAGCCATTATTTGAATCGGTGGTGACATAATGGGGCGTGCTTGTCGTCGTATAATCATCAAGAATAACAGAAGTAGGGCCATTCCTTATTATGATGTGTGCGCCACCATTGATACTGATCACATCGATGCTGATTGTTGACATCCTGTTCACCCCTTTCTCGTTGAAGATGCCGCATGGGCACTTCCCGTGGTTCCCATCAGATACTGAAGTAGAAGTAGTGGTTTTTGCTGAGTCGTTTTCGCACGCTCAGTGTCCTGCCATTTACAGCCACACGGACCTCGTGCTGGCCATCTCGCGAAACGTGATTGAACCGTGGTTTTGGGTGTCCCATGGTCTTGCCTTTGGCTTCTTCTCCGGACTCAGGCACCACAACAACATCAGCGCCTCCAGTTCTCGTCTCGACCGTGATTGCAATTGGGTGACTCGCTGCCATCAGTTAATTCCTTCCAGATTGACGCCTCTCAGACACCTTGCCAAACTTCTATCACATTCTCCGAAGCGGTCACGATGCTCGTTTCATCCTGTGTCAGGAGCGCCCACCGGCATTCGGGGTAGCGCGGGAGAAGCGCAACCAACTCGGTCTCGGACTCAATGTCCCACCACTTTGCCTCGCCGCTGGACGCTGCCGTGAGCAGGCGCGTTCCATCCCGGCTGAACTCCAGCGTCGTGATTCCGAATGTGTGCCCCCTTAAAGTATGGAGCAGGGCGCCGGTCGCGAGGTTCCAGATCCTGACGCTTCCGTCGAAGGATCTTGTCCCCAGCAAGCGGGCATCCCGGCTGAAGGCCGCACCCGTTACGGCCTGGGTGTGGCCCCGCAAGGTCGTTCGTTCGCTTCCATCCTCAGCGTTCCAAATCCTGGCGGTATTGTCTTCGGAAGTGGTGACAACGCCCGCTCCATCGGGCGTGAAGCACGCAAAGGTCAACGGCCCGGTGTGACCGGTCAAGGAGAAGAGAAGTTCACCTTTCTGCGCTTCCCAGATTCTCCCGGTTCCATCCCCGCAGGCCGTCACAATCCGCTGTCCTTGAGGATCGAATGCTGCTTGGTTCACTCCGCCGGGATGCTTCAGTTGCAAGACTTCAGTTCCCGTCGATACGTCCCACACACGCGCCGTCCCATCCGAGGATGCGCTGACGACTCTTGCGCCATCTGGGTTGAATCCTACAGAAGAGACCGTTCCGGAATGGCCTTGCAGTGTATTCAACAGTTGACCGGACTGTGGCTCCCAAAGCTGAACAGCACTGGTATTGTTCGATGTGACAATACGGGTGCCGTCGGCGTTGAATTTCGCCGAGTACGCGCGATTGTCCGGGTCACCCATCACGCTGAGCGCTTCGCCCGTGGAAAGGTTCCACAGGCGCGCCGTGCCGTCTGACGATGCCGAGAGCAGGCGTTTCCCATCAGAAGCAAGACTAAGATAAATGATGGCCTTAGTATGACCCGCAAACTGGGCTGGCGACGCCAGAGGCGTTTTCCATATCTTGGCCGTGTCATCCGTTGAGGCGGTGACCATGCGGGTCCCATCGGGACTGAACCCCGCATTAAGTATTCCTTTGGAATGCCCGCTGAGGACAGAAATCAATTCGCCGTTTTCGGCATTCCACAGTCTGACACTTCCCTCCTGGCCACCGCTTACAATTTGGAGCGAATTTGGAGCGTAGCTAAGATGTACAGAGCCTCGGTGGTCCGTGGACCAGTCCAGCAGCGGCATTGCGTCCGCGGCGCTATACACACTTACGTGTCCATCAATGCATCCCACGGCGAAGCGCAGATTATCGGGGCTGAAGCCGCCACTACAAGGACGGCCGCCCAAGTCCTCGAT
>JACPGD010000048.1 GCA_016182645.1 Candidatus Hydrogenedentota bacterium
CACCCCGGTGCACCATGAGCGTCTTTGGCATAGATATTGATGAGACCCAGGTCGTGCTCCTTTCGGAACCGGTGACGAAGCAGGCGGCGTTGGATCAACTGGTGGCGGCGGTGGCGGAACATGAATCCATTGAAGACAGCGCAGCACTGCGGCGGGCCGTCCACGAGCGGGAAGCCGTGATGAGCACGGGGATCGGCGGCGGCATTGCCATTCCTCATGTCCGCATTCCGGAGGTGAAATCGCCCGTGCTGGGGGTGGGCATCTCGCCCCAGGGCATTGACTACGGCACGCTCGACGGCAACCCGGTGCACATCCTCATCCTCTTCGCGACACCCGCCACGGCGGACAAGGAATACTTGAACCTGCTGGCACGTGTCATGATGGCGCTGCGCAACCGGACGCTTTATGATCACCTGGTATCCTGCCGCAGTCCCCGGGAGATCTTCGAAACGCTCCGAGACTGAGCCTCCTCTCGCGCGTGCGTCTTTTCCCTCCGGCCCACGGCGTATGGTATAGTCGAGCGTGTTTGAAGCACCGGCTTCTGGGGAAGGGCCGGCCTGAACTGCAATAGTGGGGGTGATCTTCTTATGGCCATTCAGCATGAGCGGGAAGCGTGGCTTTTCGCCGATCGGGAAAGGTGTGAGCGCAGCGATTTGACGCCGGTGCGGCCTTTGCGCCTGGTGTTGCTCGGGGCGCCCGGCGCGGGCAAAGGGACGCAGGCTGAACTCATCGCGGAGCGCTTCGGTGCCTGTCAATTATCTACCGGTGACATGTTCCGTGCGGCCAAACGCTCCCACGACGATCAATTGACGCCCGCCATGGAGGCGGCATTGCGCAGCATGCAGCAGGGCCAACTCGTGTCGGACGACACGGTCGTGGAATTGGTCGGCGAACGCAGGCATTGCCTCTCGTGCCCGTATGGGTTCATGTTGGACGGTTTCCCGCGCACGGTGAACCAGGCGCGCGTCCTGGATCAGTTCCTCGCCGACCGCGACATCGCGCTTGACGCCGTGGTCAATTACACGTTGCCGATGGAAGCCGTGGTGCGGCGGCTGAGCGGGCGGCGCACCTGCGAGAATTGCAAGACCACCTTTCATATCGAAACGAAGCCGCCACGCGCCGAGGGGGTGTGCGATAAATGCGGTGGGCGGCTCTACCAACGGGAAGACGACAATCCCGAATCCATCCGCGTTCGGCTGCGCGCCTATGAAGAAAGCACCGCCCCGCTTGCGGACTACTATGCCCATCAGGGTTTGCTCCGGATCGTGTCCGCGGAGGGCGATCCGGAAACTGTTTTTGGCCACACTTGCGCGGCGCTGGGACTCAGGAAGGCTGGGTAGTCCTGTTGCGGAAATGCGATTTCGGGAGAGTGGGCCTATTCGAGAGTCGGTTGAAGCTGGCCGTTCACCCGCAAGCTCAGCCGCTTGAGGGCGCCTCCCAAAAGTAGCGCGCAGGGAAATGAATCCGCCGGGACGCGTGGTTCTTAAGTCATGACTATTTACGTTCCGCCCGAACCGTTTGCCTGGCGCTTTTGCGGCACCTGTGGCCGTGAATTGATCGCCGCCCATGACGGCCAGAGCGAGCGCCCCCACTGCCCCGCCTGCCGCCGTTTCTACTATCGCAATCCTGTTCCCGCCACGTGTTGTTTCGTCCGCCGGGCCGCGGATGAACTGCTTTTTGCGCAACGCGCGGTGCACCCCTGCAGAGGCGATTGGACGTTGCCGGGAGGCTTTGTGGAACTCGGTGAAACAACGGAAGAAGCGGCACTCCGCGAACTGCGCGAAGAGACAAACCTGCGGGCTTCGCGCGCGCGGCTCATTGGCGTGAGTACGAAACAGAGCCCCGTTTCCGGCGCCATTATGGTGCTGGGTTATCTCATCGAAGAATGGGAAAGCGAAGCGGAAATGCGCCCGGATACGGACGCGATGGATCTGCGCTTCTTCAAGAAAGACGAGCGTCCCCGCGTCCCCTTCAGCGTCCACCAGGAATTGTTGAACCTGTACGACGCGTTGGGACTGTAGACGGCGGCCTGGATTCCGAAAGCGAGCGCGATGAATGACAAGGAATTGATTCAGTTGGGGGTGCCGCGGGGTGAAGCGATCGTCGCGGCGCGGACAGCGATCCAAAACGCCGCCCGGGCCGGGTTGTCCAAGCCGGAAATCCGCCGACAATTGCGGCTCATCGTGCGCAACCCGTCGCTCCACGAAGATCACGCCCAATTCGGCGATCTGGCCCATATCCTGGCGTCGCAGGCGGCGCCGCCCTCGGTTGAGGCGTTACCCGGCGAGCCCGCCCCCTTTCAGCAATGGGGCGTGAACCTCGATCCGGAATCGGTGCAGCAGATGCGCAATGCCTGTTCGCTGCCCGTGTCGGTGCGCGGCGCGCTCATGCCGGACGCGCATGTCGGCTATGGTCTTCCGATCGGCGGCGTGCTGGCCACGCGCGGCGCCGTCATTCCCTATGCGGTCGGCGTCGATATCGCCTGCCGGATGAAGCTCAGTGTCCTGGAGCTTCCTCCCTCCGCCTTGAACGAGGACACGGACCGGCTGAAACGGGCCATCGAGTCCGAAACGCGTTTCGGGGTCGGAGCGGAGTTCAAGGCCCAGCGGCGGCAGCACCCGGTGCTGGATCGCAACTGGAACGTCTCCCCGGTCACACGCAAACTGAAGGACAAAGCCTGGGCGCAGTTGGGCACCAGCGGCAGCGGCAACCATTTCGTCGAGTTCGGGACGCTCGAAGTGAAGGACGCGGCGGCCGGGTTGTCGCCGGGTGAGTATCTCGCCCTGCTGAGTCACAGCGGCAGCCGGGGCACGGGCGCACAGGTCTGCGAGTACTACAGCAAGATTGCGCGCAACCAGCACCCGGAACTGCCGGGCGTGCTGCGGCACCTGGCCTGGCTGAATCTCGATGCGGACGCGGGGCAGGAGTACTGGCAGGCCATGCAATTGATGGGACAATACGCCGCGGCCAATCACGCCTGCATCCACCAGCACGTGGCGCAACACCTCGGCGTGCCGGTCCTGCTGGATCTCGAAAACCACCACAATTTCGCCTGGAAGGAAGTCCACGATGGCGAGGAAGTGGTGGTCCACCGCAAAGGCGCCACGCCAGCGGCCACCGGCAATCTTGGCATCATCCCCGGAACGATGGCCAGCCCAGGCTATGTGGTGCGGGGGAGGGGGAATCACGCCTCTCTGAACTCCGCCGCACATGGCGCCGGGCGCGCCATGAGCCGGACCCAGGCGCGGAAGACCTTGTCATGGAAAGAGGCCAGGCGCGTGCTGGATAAAGAGAGGGTAACGCTGCTTTCCGCCGGACTGGACGAAGTGCCGATGGTCTACAAGAACATCGATGAAGTGATGTCAGCGCAAGCCGATCTGGTGGATATTCTAGCGGTGTTCCACCCGAGATTGGTCAAAATGGCGCCGGCGGGAGAGCGCCCGGAAGACTGACCCGTGCGGGGAGAGTCCATGTTCCGGCGTCTCGTAGCATTTTAGCAGTGCCTCTGAGCCGTATCCTGCGGCGAAATTAACTAAA
>JACPGD010000045.1 GCA_016182645.1 Candidatus Hydrogenedentota bacterium
ATAGGCACCCCAACCACATAACTCATTCGTCCCGATGGCGCCAACCTGCCAGTAATAAGTGCCTGACGAAAGCGTAACATCCTTCTGGCGGACGCCGACTCCAGGCTCAAACGGACTACCGGTGATGTTCTGGCTCATGGCGGAATCGGTGCAGATCTTCAGGCGGTAGCGATTCGCGCCGCTGCTTGTTCCCCAACTGAACGTAACAGGGCCTGGAGACAGGGTTGAATTATTGGCCGGACCAGTCAGAGATGGCGGTGACGGAACTGTGCACACGATATTGAGCCGCCAGGCTGGCGAAGGGCCATAGGCACCCCAACCACATAACTCATTTGTCCCGATGGCGCCAACCTGCCAGTAATAAGTGCCTGACGAAAGCGTGACATCCTTCTGACGGACACCGATTCCAGGCTCGAACGGACTACCGGTGATGTTCTGGCTCATGGCGGAATCGGTGCAGATCTTGAGGCGGTAACGATTCGCGCCGTTGCTTGCTCCCCAACTGAACATAATAGCGCCTGGAGACAGAGTTGCATTACTGGCCGGACTGCTGAGCGCTGGCGGCGACGGAGTAGTGCAGACTACATCAAAAGTGATACTCGCGTACGACCCCCATCCGATAACGCTTTCATAGGTGGATTGGCTGTATCCGAAAACTGATGGCATTTGCTTCATGGCCCGAACGGCAAATGTGTACGTCCCGGCATTCAGCATGGCGGGCAAGGTGTACGGTGAGTAGACAGGTTCTGCACCGTTCGTGGGATTGCCAATGAGAGATGGACTGTTCAGGTTGGTTCCACTCACCAATCGGGCCTGATACCGATTCACGGCACCACCGCCCGGTGCAGCCCAGGAGATAACCGGCCGGGCACCAACAGAATATACTGGACGCGGGGAGGCAGCGGGTGAGGTAATGGTTGGGGCACCCAGTGGCGTATCGAGGATAAACGTCCGTATATTGCCCGTGACTCCACTGAATTGTCCGGCATTCTCGGCATCGACGCTCCAGTAGTAGACGTTGTTCGGCCAATTTGGATAGACATCACGATAGTAATACGTTGCCGGAAGAGTCTCATTATGAACTTTGGGATCGCTCAAACCAGCGTTCGCACTGACGTACAGGTGGTAATTCGTGGCATTCGAAACTTGCTGCCACTGAAAATGGACATGAGGTGATATGTTCTTGAAGACGCTGTAGTTGGCTGGCGCCACGAGAGGAGGTTTGGAGGGCGCCGCTGCCTGCACAGCTAATGGCCATACGAGATATAAGGACGAAACAAGAAGGAACTGAAAGTGACGTCGTCGCAAGATCATGCCGGCAGTTTCCGCTTCGTTCACTCTCTCGGTCCTCCCCTCTCAGGTTCCTTCCGTGCCTCCTAATCGCAGGCCAGCGGGAGACCATCGAGTATCTTGAGGAGGTCGAAACCAAGAAAACGGCTGTTGGAATGGCATCCGCCAGGCACCCCGGCCGCAGCAAGGAGTTCCTCCTCGGTGATCGCACCGTCTGCATTGCGGTCTAGCGACTCGAACTGGGCAGCGCTCAGGGACTCAAGGTGGGCCTCTACTTCCTCGAAGTCCAGGAGGCCATCCTGGTTGGTGTCGGCGGAGGCGAAGGACACCAGGATCTCTTCAGCGAGATCTTTCAGCGCGGGGACGGCAATGTCCTCGGCCTCCCCTTCACCAGAATTGTCGGCCGTGGCGACGGTAAGATCGACACGGATATAGGTGTACAACGGGAACGCGGTTTGCAGCGGAAGTACCTCGACCGTCTGCGCGGGGGGCGCCTGCCAGCCGGCGACCTCTTGGAACTCGATCCAGTGCGGGCCCGCACAGAGATCGAAAAGCGTCTTGTGGCTCGGCCACCACGCGCCGCCGTCGAGCCGCCAGCGGGCGCCGGCGTCGCGCACTGCATCGGGAAGTAACATGACCTTCAACGCGCCCAGACGCCGGTATTCGGCGAAAACATCAAGGGTCTCGCAAGCCACAACGTCCACCACCATTTCCTCGGGCTCGCACCACCCCGGCAGCGCCAGGAAGTGCAGCGTGTGCGGACCAGGCTCCAGGCCAGTCTCGGTAGAATGGCTCAGCCGGGGCGGCCGGTCATCCACCCACCACAGCGCCCCCGCATCCCGCGCGGCCGTCGGAATGAGACGCACTTTGACCGCGCCCGTGGTCACAGGCTGGTACGTGGCCGAGCCGTCAAGCGTCTCATTGGCCACGATGGTCACATCCTGCGGTAGCGGCGTCACCCAACAGGGAATGGTCTTAAACGTCACCCGGTGCGTGCCCGGCGTCAAGTTTTGCACGGTAGCGTGGCTCGGGCGCCACGCTCCACCGTCCACACGCCACATCGCCCCCGCATAGCGCGCACCCGCTGGAAACAGCCGGAACTTCAGGGCGCCCACCGGCCCGGACACGTATTGCCCGGAAGCGTAGGTGAGTTGTCCCGAACTAATTTGCACCGGCTGGTCTGGGGGCGTGGTCCAGCCAGAGACGGCCTTAAAACAGATCATGTGAGCACCGGGCGCTATGCCGGTTAGTGTGAAGTGGCTCACGTGATAGTCGCCTCCATCCAAACACCACATCGCCCCCGCGTCGCGCGCGGCACTGGGTTGAAGCACGACTTTCAACGACCCATTGCTTTCAATACAGAAAGGGGCGTCACTAAGATCATTGACTGACTCGTCGGCCAGCCAGCTAATCATGACCTGGAAGTCGCACGCGGCGTCGGCACTGGGAAGGCTAGGAATGGTCCAGGAATAGACGCCATCGTTTTCGACTCCGGCATCAATCGTGGAATAGAAGACACCAGCTTTGAGAAGTTCAAGTTTTAGTGTCACTCCGCCAGGAATGTCTGTGCTCGTCCAGGTGATGTCGTGAGTAGATCCCTGTGTCCAGGACTCGCCTCCATTAGGCGCGGTCAATGTCAGTGCCGGGGCGGGCGGCGCTGTGTTGTTGACAGTTATGTAGATTCCATTGGGATAGGGGTTCTCGTCCGCGTCATTCGAGTAAACGAGCAGGCGGCGCGTGGACGAACCGTCCGGCGCCAGATCGCAATTGACGCCAATCGGAACTATCAAGGATCCCTGTTGTGGAACAAGGGCAGGAAACTGCGTCAGGATGGTTATCCAGGGTGCGGGAGCATCAAATGCCACGGAGGAAACCGTGAGAGGACCGCTGCCGTCATTGTAGATGGTGACGAAACTGTTCTGCGTCAGAGTGGCAATCGCAGCGCCGAGATTAACACGTGGCTTTGTGATCGCCACTTTTGAATCCGTCACCAGATCGCCGGTCGCCGTGAGAAGATTGCGTACCTGAGGGACCGTCAGATACGAGCCGGTCAATGTCTTTGCCGCCGACTGAAGGGCGGCAACAGCGCCCGCTACGTAAGGACACGCGGCCGAGGTGCCACCGAAGCTGCTCGTGTAATCCCCGGAACCATAGCCGGGAGCGCCAGCGATATCCAGTGTATAAGCGCGATTGGAAGGTCCGAACACTCCGAGGAATGAAGCGGAGTTCGAGTAAGCGGTCACCAAATCGGCCGCTGTGTTGTCTACTGCATACCAACCGGTCGCGCATCCTGTTGTGGAGAGTTTGGGACCACATGACGCTGCATTCACGCAGGGCTGGTAGGTCCCGAAATTGGCATCATAAACTGCGCCGACCGAGAGGACATTAGAGATGCAAGCTGGCCACCCCATGGAATCGCAGTAACCGTCGTTGCCAGACGAAGCCAGAACCGTGATCCCTGCGGCGACGGCGTTGTTGGCCGCGAGTGTCATCCCAGCGGATTCTCCATCGCACGCACTGAAAAATCGGCCACCGCCGAAACTGGTACTTATCACCAGAATGGGATTATTGGGGTCGTCATTCCTGTGTGACACACACCAATCCCAAGCCGCAATCATGGCGCTATCGTATGCGCTGCCGGCCGTTCCGTACGAAATCTTCAGCGCATAGAGTTTCGCGCCATAAGCGACGCCGCCAATGTAGTCCCCCGTTGTCCCAGTGTTTCCCGCCGCAATACCGGCACAGGCCGTTCCATGGGGCTGCCCATTCGGCATTGGATCAGCGTCGCCATCTCCGAAATCGTATCCACCGAGAATCTTGGCGTTCGGAAAAGACCCGCTTCCAAGTCTGGGGTGCGTGTAGTCAATACCCGTGTCACAGACCGCAATGGCGAGTCCCTGGCCATTATAGGTGCCGCGCGTAGCGCTGGCATTCATGAGAGGAATACCCTGGGCCAGGTGGGGCTCCAGCGGCCGCACCGGTTGAATGGACAGCACAGAGGGATCGTCCACGAGCAACTGCAGGGCGACCGGTGAAATTTGGCACCAGAATCCGGCGAAGTTCTCATATTGGTACTTGACGGTCAGTTCGCTCGCCGGGATATTTACAAGCACCGATTCCTCGAGAGATTGAACTTCGGCCTGAAGTTCTTTAAGAGAGGTGGTGTCTTTCCATTGTGTCGCGGCCATTCGACTGAGCGGCTGTTTCAAGACAACCAGCACTTCTGCCACTGTCTCAGTGGTTAATGTGTCCACTATCTCGTCCAGCGCTATTTGCGGCTCGCCGGGCAGCATCGGCGTCTCCCACACCGAATCTTCTGCCACGGTCTTTGCTCCAGCCGAGCAGTCAAGTTCCAAAGTCAGGGGCGCGATTCGGATCTCCGGGTCCCCGGCAGCCACCGAAATTGTCTTTGTGTACTCGTTGTCCAATTCGGAAGACTCAGGCACGACATTCGTTGAATCGGCCACTATCCGTAGCGTGTGGTCGCCAGCGCTTAAGGTTCCAATTGGGTAATCCTCAGCGTAGGCGTAGTAATTCACATTCAGCGGCGGGTTTGAAAACCAACTTGCCTGCAACGTCCCGTCCAGGTAGAGAGCCGTGTAAAACGTCGTCGCCGTGGCTGCACTGCCATCATTCAGCACGGCCCAGTCCACGTAAACTGTGTCGTTAGCTGTCAGGGAATCGTCGGTATGTGTTCCCGTGACCTTCGAGGCCACAATCTTGTCGGACCATGCTGAAGGCCGAAAAGGAGTCAGGTTGGCGGCCGACAGCGGGGCGACTGAAATGGTTTTGGTGTACTCATTGTCCGATTCGTTGGTCTCCGAAATGACGCCGGTTGAATCCGCCAGAATTCGCAACGTGTGGCTGCCAGCACTTAGGGTTCCAATCGGATAATCGACGACATAGGCGTAGTAATTAGCATTAAGCGGTGGGTTCGTATACCAAGTCCCCCGCAACGTCCCATCCACATAGAGTTCGCTGTAGAATACCGCCGCCGTAGCTGTGCTCCCACTGTTAAGAACTGCCCAGTCCACATAGATCGTATCACCAGCCGTCAGCGAGTCGTCAGTGTTCGTGCCTGTAACCTTGGATGCCACGATTTTGTCCGACCAACTTGAAGGCCGGTACGGAAGCAGGTTCACCTCCGGTATATTATAATATACATATAGCTGCATTACTGTGAGCGTTCCGGCATCACCACCTACTATATCGCGGACGCGATAGTACCAGGATTGCGATGGGTTGTCGCCATCGAACAGCGTGTATTCGTCCAGCGTTTCATTGACATTGTCGGCGGAGCCTCCGGCGTTGTCCCGAAGCATCCAAGTGTGCGTGCTGTTGTAAAGCTTGCACTCGAGATCCCCGATCCACGTGTGCGTGATTTCATGGTGCACACGGACACGGCTGACCACCGAGCCACCCGGAACACCGGAAGGGGCATTGCAGTTTATCCCTGACCAATTGGTGTTGTTGTCAGGAATGGCGATCGTGCCGCTCCAATTCCACCAAACATAGGATTCTGCATCCGGCGAGGCAGTTGGGGAGACGGAGGAGGCTGCGTCAACCGGGACCTGACGCATGGTTGCGATGAGGACCCCGTCGCTTTGCTGGTCTCGCGGATCAAATAAGTGCTCATTGGCGGGGGTTCGTGTGATATTAGCTACTTCAGTTCCGTTCGCATCACTGATCTGTTGCTTAGCTATCGATTCGCTTGCACCGACCGATAGTGCAGCTACGAATGAAAAAGCGAGAGACACGACTCCGGCCTTCGACGATGGTGTCTTCATGGCGCCCCCAAATTCTTCCAGACTGCATCTGGAACTCCCCGGATACTCAGAAGTGAAATGCCTACTGATACCGAAACTCAACCAATAGCATAGAATATCCCTCCTTGTCAAGCACAAAATACGCAGGGCGCAATTACTCTTGACAAACCTGCGAGAGCATGTAATATTAACATTGCCTTGAACCGCCCGGAGGGGCTGGTTTCGGGGCGGAAGCAAGGTAAGACCCGTTTGCCGGCGGACGGAAGAACGGTGGATCACCACAGGGCGGTTAGGAGATTGCTCATGAGAATGAAACGAGTTACGAGTTGCGAGTTACGGGTTCCGAGTTGGGGAGTCCGAATCGCTGTGGCGCTGTTGGTTATCGGGGGCGTGGGGTTGGCGGTGGGGGCGCTGCAGGGGTGCGCGGTGGTGGGGCATGACACCTACCAGGGCGCGAAGTTCATGGATGTGCGTCAGCCGTCGGACTTTGACACGCCGAACCTCGAATCGGCGGATGTGCAGACGGCGTGTGCGAGTGCGGTGTCGCGGTTGCTGGCGAGCGACCTGCTGAACCGCGTGTCGCGCACGCCGGTGTTCGTGGTGGAGGACGACCATTTCGAGAATGAGGGCCAGGGCGACTTCGATACGCGGACGCTGGTGGACCTGTTCCGGAATGAGTTGGTCAACGCGGGCCAGGGCCGGCTGCGCGTGGTGCATCCGGCGGCGGAAGATACGCCGGTGTCGGCGGATTTCATCGTGGAGGGGCGGGTGACGGACGTGTGGAACACGCAGCGCCGGGTCGCCGAGGCGTATACGCAGATTGCGTTCAACGTCGTGCTGGCGGGCAGCGGCGAGGTGGTGTTCAGCGATGTGTATTCGGTGAAGAAGGGCGCCAGCATCGCCGCGAGTTTGTATTAGCGCGTGAAAACGCGGGCGCAACGAGTGGCGCGGTCAGGAGACCGGCCACAGCGCGAGGAGACCGGCCACAGCGCGAGGTTGTATTAGCCGCGCGACGATGCGCCGCAGGCGCTGGCCGAGTGATGTGAAGCCGACGTGGGAAGAGATTCTTCGCTGCGCTCAGAATGACTGGTTACGCTCAGATGACGGAAGGTTTTTGGTTCGTGTGGCAAGAGATTCTTCGCTGCGCTCAGAATGACTGAAAAAGCGCAGGATGACTGAAGACGCTCAGGATGACTGAATACGGAATGTACCGGGAACACCCGCGGAGGAGACTGAATATGAACTGGAGATTCGGATGGGTTTGTGCGCTGGTTGCGGTGCTGCTGGCCGGGTGCGCGACGACGGAATCGGAAACCACCGTGAGCACGATGGACGCCACTGGGTCCACGGCGGAGGCAGTGACGGTCCAGGTGGAGCCGCTGGAGACGGCGCCGGCGGTCATGGCGCCGCCGCAAGTCCCGGCCGTGCTGAACAGCGTAGAGTTTGTGACGGCAGACCTCGTGGATCGGCTCGCGGTGACGAACACGACCTATGAGCGCATGCCGTCCCAGGCGTTTAAGGTGGTGTGTACGCTGCGCAACCTGACGGATGAGCCGCTCCGGCTCCAGGCGCGCACGCAGTATTTCGCGGAGGACCGGATGAGCCAGGAAGGGCCTGGGGCTTGGCAACTCGTGTTCCTTCCCCCGAACGGCATGGACACCTACACTTCGTATTCGTATGGGACGAATCTGAGTTTCTACTACATCGAAGTTCAGGAGATGTGAGTTAGGCTGTAGGCTGTAGGAAGAAGGCAGGAAGACTTTCAGCCACGCGCAGGGTTCTGCGCGTGGTTTTTTGTTAGAATCCGCGCCATGATGTACCGACGAATGCTTTGCGCCGTTATGCTCGTCCTGGCTGCCCACGCCAGGCCGCAGGAGTCGATCTTCGGACGGCCTGCGCCGCCTGAACCTGCACCACCGGCCGCGGCCAAAGAAACGCCGCCCCCGCCGCCACAACCCGCGGAGTTGCTGGAGCGGCTGTCGTTGAAGCAGAAGGTGGCGCAACTGATGATGGTTACGCTCCAGGGGGTATACGGCCCCTCGGAGTACGATACGCGCTTGTTGAAGGAATGTACGCCCGGTGCGGTGCTCCTCCGCCAGATTGTCCGGCCTTCCAGTGCGGCCACGTATGTCAACCAGTTGCGCGTTTCGAGTTCCGAGTCGCGAGTTGGGGTGCCGCTGCTGATTGGCGCGGATCTCTTTGAATTGGTCCAGCGGGACCGGAACGCGCCCAGCAGCTTTGTGCAGTTGCCCTCGCTCCTGGCCATTGCCGCCGCCCAGGACAGCGGCAGCGCGCAGCGCCTGGGACACTTGATTGCCGAGCACCTGAAAACGATGGGGCTGGATTTCTTCTTTGGGCCCAATCTGGAATTGGCATCGCAACTGGAAGCGTCTCGCGGCTCGCTCAACAATTTTGGGAGCAATCCGGAATTTGTGGCCGAAGCGGGCGCGGTGTTGATTCGTGCGCTCCGAGAACAATCCGTATACGCGCTGCCCCTCGGCTTCCCCGGCGGGGGCGCCAACCGGAGCGGGCGCACGGCGGGCGTGCTGCTCACGCCGAAGCCGCTGCTCGGTACAACGGATCTCCTGCCCTTCCAGAAAGCCTTTTCAGAAGGCGTTTCGTTCGTGCATGTCGCGAATACCCTGGTGCCGACCATTGACCCGCAGACACTCCCGGCGAGCCAATCCCCCGCCGTCCTGCGCGATCTGCTGCGGACGGAACTGGCCTTTGCCGGTGTCGCCGTGGCGGGCCCGCTAGACTCCGAGGAAATCCAGGGGCGGGGCGACGTGGCGGAGGCGGCCGTGAAAGCGCTGGCGGCCGGTGCGGACATGCTCTACTGGCAGGGCGCGGGAGATGCGGTCCCGCGGGCGGTGGACCGCATTGTGAAGGCGGTGGAATCGGGCGCCCTTTCGGAGGAGGCCATCACGGCGTCGGCCGAAAAGGTGCTTGCGCTCAAGCAGCGCCCATCAGAAGGAAAGGCGAAGGAGTTGCGCCCGAAAGATCTGGAGAAACTCGAAAGAGACCGGAAACTGATTGACGAAGCGTACCAAGTGGAACGAAGTTCCATCACCTTGCTGAAGAACGAGGGGCAGGTGCTGCCGCTGACAAAGGCGGGCTCCATGCCGATCGCGATTACCGGCGTCGTCCAACTGGCAAAGTTCCAGAAGGAACTAGAAGATATTGCAAAACCCATTGGCGAACAGCGCATTTCCAGCGCGCTGCACGTGGGCGATATTGAAGAGTTTGAGATCCAGCGCATTACCGGACACCTCCGTGGCATACGCACGGTCGTCTGTGTGCTTACGGACTCGCTGCGGCCGCGCGGACAAGTGGAACTCGTTCGCCAGATGAAACAGAAGGGTCTCCATGTGGTGGTCGTCTATCTGGGGTATCCGCAGCATGTGCTGCACCTCATGCCCCACGCCGATGCGGTGGTGCTTGGTTACTGCAATAGCGCCAATTACGATCAGACCCTCCGCGCCGTGGCGGACGTGCTGAAAGGCGAGGCGCCGCTGCGCATTTCCGATGCCGAGGGGCGGCTGAGCGCCAAGGTAGGAGAAGTCCGTAGGTTTAACGTGCGCGAAGTGGCCATCGCGCCCGCCGGGCGTCTGCCCGTTGCCCTGTCCGATCGGCTGTCGGCGGGGTTCTCGGCGCCCTACGATCCGTCCCGCGCGCTCAAGAAAGTCTTCTGGGATTTCGGCGACGGCGAGACCGCCAAAGACGCCGAAGCCACCCATGCCTTCGCGGCGGCGGGAAAGTACGCCGTCAACCTGACGATAACGAGCGGCGGCGGGGCCAGCATCACGGAGACATTTGAGGTGGAAGTGACGCCGTAGCCGCGCCTTGAATTCCTTGCAACACCTCTGCCAACACTGTGATAAACTATCCCTTGATGAAATGATCATTTCAGCTTCATGGTCTCATCGCTAGGATTAGTGGTCCTGTAGTCAGGACAGGATAAGAAGTGCGAGGAAGAAACCGCAGGGTGTTCTCGTCGTGCGCAAGCGACCACGAGAGTCCGTCTTTCGTTGGATGGAGGGGGCACTGGGTATGGGTGTTGCCTCGACCCGTGAGGAACGCGCCCGCCAGATCCGGCTGCTAAATCTACTCCTCGCACCGCTCCTACTCGGCGGAATTATCTCCCTTATTACGCCCCTCCTCCTCGATCCGGCGGAGGCGCCGAGTTTTTCCGCAAGCAACCTTGTCGCCTATGGCGGACTAATCCTGCTCTTGGGCGCCGCCATGCTGAATCGCGCGGGACACTACACGGTGGCCGCGTTGATCACAGTGGTGTTGCTCTCAGCAATCACCTTGATCATGCCGTTTCTTATCCCCGGCCCTTTTCAATTCTGGATTGTTTATTACCTGATTGTGCCGGTGTTGATCGCGGGCGTCTTCCTTCCTTACCGGGTGGTGTTCCTGGTGATTACGGCCAATCTTGCAGGAATACTCCTGATTCCGGACATTCGGCCCGACGTCGATCTCTATGAGATGCCGGCGCTCTTCTTCTTCGTGGCCACCGCGATGATCGTCGGCGTGCGGTGGCACAACGAGGCGCTCGAGGCCATTCGCCAGGAAGAACTGGCCAAGAGCCGTTCGCGGTACAAGCACCTGCTCGAAACGTCTTTTGGCGCTATCGTTGTGGTCGAGCGGGGCCGTATCGTGGAGGCCAATCCCGGCTTCTTTTCCATGTTCGAATATGAGCCCGAGGACATCGCCAATCTTTGGTTCCAGGACCTCATACCGTCATCAGTGGGAAAAGTTCCATTCGGCGAAACCTTGACGGAGTGTGAATTGTCCGGGCGCTGCAAGGATGGGACAACGATCGACATCGAGTGTCTGTTCAGACCAATCGAAGATTCCCCGGACGCTTACATGGTGGCCATTCGCGATGTGACGGACCGCAAACGGATCGAGGAGCAGCAGCACGATCTCGAAGAGCAACTCCAGCGGGCACAGCGCATGGAAACGGTCGGGCGGCTGACAGGCGGTATCGCGCATGATTTCAACAACCTTCTGACGCCTATCATCGGCTACGCG
>JACPGD010000049.1 GCA_016182645.1 Candidatus Hydrogenedentota bacterium
GCAAGATTGCGAAGGAAGTGCTGGCGGCGATGTTTGCGTCGGGAAAGACCGCGCAAGCCATTGTGGAAGGAAAAGGTCTCGTCCAGATCTCGGACGCGAGCGCCATTGAGGGACTGGTACGGCAGGTGACGGAACAATTTCCCGATCAGGTGAAGCAATTCCGGGGGGGCAACGAAAAGGTCTTCGGCTTTCTGGTCGGCCAGATCATGAAGGCATCCCGCGGCAAGGCCAACCCGCAACTTGTGAACGACCTTCTGCGCGATGCGCTGAAGTAATGGGAGGAGTAGTATTGGCGACCCTGGTCAGGAAAGCGAAGGCGTCCCGTGAAGAGAAAGATTATCTGCCCAATACCCGCCGTATCGCGGCCCTGGCCGCGGACAAGAAGGCCGCCAACATCAAGGCCTACGATGTCTCGGGCCTGACCGTAATCGCTGATGCGTTCGTCCTCTGCACGGCCACGAGCGAACCTCAGATGAAAGCCATCGTGAACGCCGTACGCGAAGGCATGAAAGAGATTGGTGTCGCGCCTTTGAGTACCGAAGGCGCGGTGAGTGGCGGCTGGGTCCTGATGGATTACGGTCAGATCATCTTCCATGTCTTCCGGCAGCAGGCGCGAGACTTCTACGACCTGGATGGCATGTGGGCGGACGCGCAGGAAATTAAGTTGGAGCAAGGCTAATTGGGGGCACCATGGCGGACGTCCATTCACCCGACCGTTCGAGACTTTACCACTTCAAACTGGACCGCATCCTGGGCGAGGGCGGCACGGGCCGTGTCTACCGCGGCATCGATTCGACCAAGGGCCAGGTGGTCGCGATTAAGCTCTTCCGCGAAAACTTCTTCCGCAATCGACTCCACCAGCGCGACTTGGGCAAGAGCATCCGCCGCTTCAGGAAGTTCAACCACGTCAATGTGGTCGAGATTTACGACTTTATCGAAGGCGATGAAGGCAACTGCATGGTCATGGAATACATCGACGGCCCTGACCTCAAGTGGTATCTGACCAACCGCACCTGGAACCTCCAGGAGCGTCTGATTATCATGGCCCAGCTGTGCAACGGTTTGCAGTATCTCCACGACAATGACTGCATTCACCACGACTTTAAGCCGTCGAACGTCCTCTTCACGCGCAAGGGGGTCGCAAAGGTCGCCGACTTCTCCCTCTATGGCGGCGGTTTCATCCTGGAAAAACTCATTGGCGGCATCGGCGAACAGATCACGCCCATGTTCGTCGCGCCGGAAGTCATCAAGAAAGAAAAGGCCGTCCCCGCTAGTGACCAATACTCACTAGGCATCACCATGTACATGATGTTTGCCAACCGCGTGCCCTACATGGTGGACACCCTCCCCAAGCTCTACCAGTGCCACCTCCGCATTCTTCCCGAACACCCCACGCAGGTCAATCCCAACTGTCCCCGCATCCTCGGCGATGTCATCATGAAGCTCCTCAACAAGGACCCCAAAGACCGCTTCGCCGACTGCGACCAGGTCCGGATCGCCATCGCCGATATCGGGAAGAGCCGGATCTAGGCTGAGGGTGAGCATAGCAGGGACATCAAGGACAACAAGGACGCCAGGGACATCAAAGACGAGGGAAAATCCAGCAGTTACTCGTCCGTTTGTGCTACGCGGAATTCGGTAATCCTTGCCCAATGCTCGGCGTCAGGTGGTCCTTGGTAGGCCTGTAGACTCAACTTCGCCTCTCCTTTGGCCGGTGATTCACACTCCCCGGCGTCGCGCCATTCCTCGGACTCGGGGACCCGAAATTGCCCGCGGATGTGATTACCTTTGACTATCAGCCGGAGATAGACCGAGGTGGATTCCAAGGGAATGATGGCCAAGGTCCGCGTCTTGTCCGCTTCCTCGCGGCCCATGACCAGGCTCAACTGTTTGTCCACCAATTCCAGGCCAATCTTCACCATGTTGCTGTCATCGTAGTACCAGACTAGATCGACTTGCTCGAATTGCGCCGTGGGATGATTCTCCACTTTGGCCGAGACAGTTATCTCTCCCTGGGCCTGCGGAGGGAGTGGCCGGATCAGTACATTCCGCGCGTCGTTCGCCCCGCCCCACATGTTTCCCGGCTCCACGCGGATTTCCAAGCCATGCTCCGTGGCCCGCCACGCCCCCGCATGCTCCCGAACCCACGTCCAGTCTTCGCCAATCTTGCCTTCAAAATCTTCGTTCAGCAGAGACCTCTCCCCCTCTGCTACTGCGGCCAAGAGCAACAAGAACGGCACAATAGATCCCTGAATGACGCCAGTGATGTCCATTTTCGCCTCACATTAATGCCGGTAGATTTCGCGGCGGTGCCCCAAATCAATCGCGCACTGTTGGCCGTTATTGCGTGTTTGCGTCCGGCACTGAGGCCAGACGCTACGAAGCGGATTGTAGGGTGCTCAGTTTCCGCCCAAAGTCGCCACGGCGGTGGATTCCTGCTTGCGCGTTTCGTTGTAGCTGCCCTCGGGTTCGAGTTCGTGGAGCATCGCGTCCACCATGCTTTCAACGCGGTCCCCGTACAATTCCCCGCCGAAGCAGAGAGTGGACTCGTAGGTGCGGTGGCGCCAGGATTCTGGCGTGATGATGTAGCCGTGGGCGTCGTTGGTGAGGCCGAGGATCGAGACATGCTCAAAGCCGAGCCAGCCGCCAAAGCGCTTGAGGTCCGCGTCGTAAATGGTGCTCAGTTCGCCCGGTATGGCCACGAACGCCTGCTTGTCGTTGATAGCCAAGAGTCCCACTTCGCTTGACTGGCCCTTGAAGATAGGAGGTAGGTTGACCTCTACTCCCGGCGGTACGATGGGATAGGTATGCCTGGTCACTTCGAACGCCGTGGCATCCACCGCAGTTGTTTCATTCCAAACCCGTTGCACTTCCGCGGCCAGTGCCTTGCCCATCGCCTCGGCCCGCCCGAAATCGTCCGCTGCCTCCGGCGTCCGTGGCGAAACGTCGCCTTGTGCGCCATTGAAGAAAATCGGCTGCACGCCCTCGCCGAGGACCTGCCGCAATGCGTCGCGCGCAAACCCGACATAGTCCGCCGAGAATTTCAGATTGTCGGCACCGAGGACAGTCGGGTGCGCGGCAAAGTTGAAAAGCACTGCCAGCGGCTTGTCGTCCACCGTGGTGACTTTGATCACGGCCACATCGTCGCGTGTCTCGACGTTTGGCGGCCAGTCACCCCGGTAACTGTTTAAGCCGTCCACGGCGCCGTACCCCACCCCCAGCTTGGCGGGTTGCAGGTGTTCCACGGCTTGCAATACGGCCTTCGCGGCCCCATCAATGTAGGATTGATAAATAGCCTGATCGAACTGGCCCGCCAGACGATCCCCGATGCCGGGGAGATTGAGATAAGCCCCGCCGCCCGAATGCGTATGAGAAGAGCCCAGGAACAACTCGCATTGGGCAAGCGCCGGGTTGGCCTGCACCTGCTCGCGGACGCCATCCACCATCGCCTTACCCATCCCGAGATGGTCGACTCCCACCACCAGGGCAACCTGCTTCACGCCATTGTCCAGCACCAGCGCCGTCGCCAGCAGGGGGTCGTGGACGCCCTCCATCCCTTTGCCCATCCGCGCGCCATATCCGGCGGAGGGTGTGCCGGCGGGCGGCGTGATGTCCACTTGTGCGGCGCCGGCGCGCAGTTCTGCCGAGGCCATGCCGCAGCCGAGAGTCAAAAGAAATCCAGCAAGACTAATCCAGCACCGATACCCATTCATTGTGCGTCTCCTCACGGTCACCCAGATGGAGGGACTCCCACACCCGAACTCCGAAGACGACATCGCCCTCTTACGTCCCTTTGTTCCTTGTTGTCCCTGATGTCCTTTGGACTCTTGAAAGCTCCACCCGGTGACGCGGCATAACCCAGCCCGAGACGGCACAAAACGGAAATCGCTGCCCGGTGCTACGAGCTACCGGGCAGCGGTGCTTCAGCGCGCTGTTTGTGCTCTACAGGACCTCGCCTTCCCCCTCGCCTTCGCCGCCGCCGCCGGTACCCCCGGTATCGTAGAGCTTCCAGTTGTTCTGCTGCTGCGCGAGCAACAGGCGCTCGATGATGGCGGTCGTGCCGGTCAGCTTAATCTGAAGCCCGCTCTGGGCCACGCAGGGGGTTTGGGTCAAATGATGCAGGTGCTTCGCGTTCATCGAAAGTGTATCCTCAATAAAGCGCCTTGTTGAAAAAGAAGCGCACCAACTGGTCAGTCAAGTCCACCAGGAAATCCATTTTCACCTCCAGGCCCGACTGCATGACCTGGGGTTTCTTTGAAATTGCCCGAAAATGTCGCATACTCCACCCTTCTCCTTGCCGTCTCAGCGCTCTGAACTGCCCCTTTGATACCATTTACACACGTCATTGTCAACTATTTTCTACTCCGAAAGCACTTCCCATTCCTGATAGAGTTCCTGCAAATCTGCCCTGTACCCGTCATATTCATCTTTCATCCGTTGGAGCCCGGCATAGTCCGAGGGGTCCACGCTGGCGAACTTGGCTTCGTAAGTTTGAATGAGTTCTTCCAGCGCCTCGATGTTTTCCTCGAGTTGCTCCAGTTTCTTCTGCTGTTTTCGCGCCTCGCGATCCTCAACTTTCTTGCCCTGGCGCCCATTGCCGCCGCGGCGAATCTGCAGCACCTCTTCCGTCTTCGTCTTCTGTTCCGCCTCCGCGCGTGCCGCGGCCTCGCCCTGTTGTTGTTTCCAGCGGAAGTGCGCGTAGTTGCCCAGGTGCACACTGGCCATGCCGTGACTCAGCATGATCAATTTGTCTACCAGTCGGTCGATGAGCGCACGATCATGGCTGACCATCACAATCGAGCCGGGAAACTCGGACAAGGCACTTTCCAGTGCTTCGCGCGACGCAATATCCAGGTGGTTCGTTGGCTCGTCGAGGAGGAGCACGTTGGCTTCGCTCAGAATCAGTTTCGCCATCGCCACGCGGCTGAGTTCGCCACCACTCAACGCCGAAACGGGCTTGAAGACGTCATCACCAAAAAACAACAGCCGTCCCAGAAAACTGCGTACCGCCTGGGGCGTCCATTGCGGCTTAATTTCGTGCACTTCACGCAGAATATCATTGGCGGGGTTCATCTGCGCGTGGTTCTGGTCGTAGAAACCAAGACGCACCTTGTGGCCCAGCACCACTTCGCCCGAAAGTCCCTCGTGCTGGCCCGCCAGTTGCCGCAGCAGTGTCGTCTTCCCCGCGCCGTTGGGACCGATGATGCCGACGCGCTCCCCGCGCTGCACCTCGAACGAAACATCGCGGTATAATTGCACCTTGCCATAGCCCATGCTGAGATGCCGCCCCTCGAGCACGATGGCGCCGCTGCGGGTGACTTCGCCCAGGCTGAAACTCGCCGCGCCGGTCTCCTCCATCGGCGCTTCGACCAGTTCCACTTTCTCGAGGCGCTTTAGCCGGCTTTGCACTTGGCGCGCCTTGGTCGCCTTGTAACGGAATCGGTCGATGAATACCTGCTCTTTCCGCAAGAACTCCTGCTGCCGTTCATAGGCTGCCTGTTGCTGCTCGCGAATGAGCGTCTTCCGTTTCTGATACTGCCCGTAATTACCGGTGTACTGGCGCAACTCTCCACGCTCGACCTCGACGATGCGCTCGACCACCGCGTTCAACATCTGCCGGTCGTGGCTGATGATGACCACCGCCTGCCGGCAGGTCTTCAAGTAATCTTCAAGCCACTCGCGGGCCTCGAGATCCAGGTGGTTCTCCGGCTCGTCCAACAGCAGCAGGTCGGCATCCTGCAACAGCACCAGTGCCAGCATGAGCCGTGTCCGCTGGCCCCCGCTCAGCACGTGGAAGCGCAGGTTGAACTCATCCGGGTGGAAACCCAGCCCATGCAGTACCTGTTTGATGCGGAGCCGGAAATCATAGCCGCCGCGCGCGGAGAAAGCGTCCTGCTTGTGGCTGTATTCCTCCAGCGCGTCCTCCTCCCCGGCCGCCAACCGCGCTTCCAGCACTCCCAGTTCCTTTTCCAGCGCCACGAGTTCATCAAACGAGTGCATGACAATGTCGAAAATTGTCGCGTGCTCATCAAAGTGGTGCAACTGCGCCAGACACGCCAGACGCGACTTCCGCATCCGCTCGATCACACCGCTGTCCGGCTCCACCTCCCCCGTAATCAAGCGGAAAATCGTCGATTTCCCCGTCCCGTTCCGGCCAATCAGCCCAATATGCTCCCCCGCCTCCACCCGGAGCGACACCCCTTCCAGGACGGATTGCCCCGCAAAGGCTTTTGAAACATTTTCCAGGCGTACAATGCTCATG
>JACPGD010000258.1 GCA_016182645.1 Candidatus Hydrogenedentota bacterium
CACAGATTGACACGGACTGACACAGACTGACACGGACTGACACAGACTGACACAGACAAACACGGACAGCCCTCGGGCCTTGGCCATCCCGGGGGCTTTCCTCTTTCTTGAAGTAATCAGGCTGAGAAACTGGAAAACAAAGAGAAGCAGGGCGGATGCCCCTCTCGTCAGGGACAGCAGGGACGGGAAGGACCTCTGGCACTTGCCGCGGGAGGCGTGTCTGCTTGCGATGATCGTTCCGGCGCTGGTTTCGTGTGCGCGTGACGCGGACCGCTGGGCGCCGCCGAATGTGGGAGGAATGCGGGGCATGGGGAGGTGGAACCAACGATTGGGATTGGGTTATACCCTCGTTAGCGATCTTAAACTGGGGACGTGGTTCGCATGCTCAAATTTTATCCTGCGGCTCTCGTGGTGGTGCTGGCTCTCTCTGCCTGGGGGGAGAGCGTTTTCCCCGGGGCGCACTGGGAGGAAAATACGCCAGAGGCGATTGGCATGGAGCAGGTGCTGCTTGAGCAATTGGCGGCGCATCTCGGCGGACGCGGCTGTGTGATTAGAGACGGCCACCTCGTGAAGCACTGGGGCAACCAGGCGGAACGAGGCGATTGGGCATCGTCGGCGAAGCCGGTGCTGAGCACGCTGTTGTTCTTTGCGGTGGAGGAGGGGTTGGTGAAGAACGTGGATCAGCCGATTGCGGAGTTTGGGTGGGAATTGAAGGAGAAGGACAAGGGGATCACGTTTCGACAACTCGGCGCGATGATGAGCGGGTATGCGCGGCCGGAACCGGCGGGCGCGGCGTGGGCGTACAACGACTTCGCGATTCAGTTGTACCAGAAGACCCTCTTCGACAGGGTGTTCAAGGGCGATCCGAAGGCCGAGGCGGAGGCGCCGCGGCGTTTTGGTGCGCTGGGCTTTGAGGACGGGTTGTATTTCGATGAGGGGCGGCGGCGGATGAAAGCCAGTGTGCGCGACTTTGCGCGGATCGCCTGGTTCTGGCTCAACAAGGGGCGCTGGGGCGAGCAGCAGGTATTGCCCGCGCGTTATTTCGAGGAATATATGCGGCCGCAGGCGCCGAAGGACCTGCCTCCTTCGGCCGAGGCCGAGACAGATGACTACCTGGGCATCGGCACGTATGGTGGCGGCTCGAACCATTTCGCGGACGATGGGCCGGGCGTGTATGGGTTCAACTGGTGGTTCAACGACACCGGGCGGCTGCATCCGGATGCCCAGACGTGGCCAGACGCGCCCGAAGACACCGTGATGTCGATTGGCGTGCGTGGCAACTGCAGCGCGATTATTCCGAGTTTGAATGTGGCCTTGGTCTGTGCGGACGGAGACTGGGGCGAGAACCAGGGCGGCCAGCGCGACAGCAAGACCAACAAGATTCTGGCTTTACTGGCCAAGGCATGCGCTACGGATAAAGAAGCCCGACCAGAACCCATTTGGAGAAAGTTCAGAATCAATCCTGATTACCGGCATTTCTTGAAAAATGGGGAGGATTTTGCCCTGGAGAGCTCCCCGTTTCCGCCTTTTATAGATTCCAGTGGAGCTGCATACACGCTTGCCTGGACGGCGGGACCACGCCAGCAAGGGCATCCTCTGCAACTCTCCATCGTAGGACCGACGGCTGGCGAAACCGGAGAAAAGAACATCTTTACTGATTATCGCATGACCGTGCACTTCAAACAGAAAAATAGTTGCATCTCAGTGCCTGGCTACTACGCGGCGGACGGATATGCGGCTGACTCTGGCGCCAACGTTGGCAACGTCTGGCGGACATATTTCTTGCCGCAGTTGCCGGGCAAGTGGGAATTTGAAGTGAGCATGCGCCAGGGCGATGACATTGCCATTTCCACCGATCCCAATGCGGGAGATATTGCCTTAAGCGATGGAATCAAAGGCTCATTTGAAGTTCAGGAGGCCGACTCGGCAGCGGCCGGAATCCTGGGCCGTGGTCTGCTCAAGCATGAAGGCGAACGCTACCTGCGTTTTGCAGGATCGGGTGAGTATTACCTCAAGGGCGGTGCGGACAGCCCGGAGAATTTCCTGGCGTACTACGAGTTCGATCAGACGAAACCGTCGCACGAGTTTGCGCCTCATGCCAGGGATTTTCGTGCAGGCGATCCGACGTGGCGGAGTGGAAGGGGAAGGAGCATTATTGGTGCGCTGAATTACCTGGCGTCGAAGCAGATGAATGTTGTGTATTTCCTGACGATGAATGTGGGGGGCGACGGGAAGGACGTGTGGCCGTGGACAAGTGACGACGAGCGCGACCGGTACGATTGCAGCAAGTTGGACCAGTGGGAAATTGTGTTTTCGCACATGGACCGGCTTGGAATTCTACTGCACGTGGTCACGCAGGAACAGGAGAACGACCAGTTGCTCGATGATGGGGAGTTAGGGCCGGATCGCAAGCTGTATTACAGGGAACTCATTGCGCGGTTTGCGCATCATCCCGCGCTGGTGTGGAACTTGGGCGAAGAGAACACAAACACCACGGAGCAATTGAAGGCGTATGCCGCCTACATTCGCGCGCTGGACCCGTATGATCATCCGATTGTGGTACACACGTTTCCGGATCATTACGAGCAAATCTATGGTCCGTTGTTGGGAGACAAGAACATCGACGGGGCTTCGTTGCAGTTGGGCGACATGAGAGGCACCTATGCGGAGACGTTGAGATGGGTGAAGCGGTCGGCGGCCGCGGGAAAGCCGTGGTTCGTGTGTCTGGACGAGATCGGTCCGCCGGACACAGGCGTGAAGCCAGACGAGGACGATCCGCAGCACAACGAGGTGCGCCAACATGCGCTGTGGGGGAACCTGATGGCGGGGGGCTCGGGCGCGGAGTGGCTATTTGGCTACAAGTACGCGCACAACGACATCAATTGTGAAGACTGGCGCTCGCGCGACAAGATGTGGGATCAGACGTGGTATGCCTTGGAGTTTTTCCAGCGCTTTATTCCGTTCGCGGAGATGATGCCGGCGGAGGACGTGATTCAGGGAGACGGCTGGTGCCTGGCCAAGGCGGGCGAAATCTACGCCGTGTACACTTGGAACGCCGCGGGGGTTGTGTTAACGCCGCCGGAAGGGGAATATGAGCAGAATTGGTACAACCCGCGCGCAGGCGGGGAACTGATGCAGGGGGAGCGCTTGAACGGCGGGAACAACGTGAAACTGGGAGCGCCCCCCGCGGACGCCGACAGGGATTGGGCGGCCGTGTTGCGGCGTGTTCCGTG
>JACPGD010000255.1 GCA_016182645.1 Candidatus Hydrogenedentota bacterium
CGCCGGAGCGGGCCACCAGAAACCCGGTCTTAAAGATGCCGTGGAAGTCCACGACGATGTCGTAGCGTTCGCGCCGGATGGATTTCGCGAATTCGCGGAAGAGCTTGGAATCCTGCCAAGTCCCTTGCCCACGCTCGAAGACCCAGAGTTTGTCGAGGGCGGGGTGGTCGAGGAGTACGGCAGCGGCTTTTTGCTCGACAGCGAAATCGATCTGTGCGGTGGGGTATTGGTCGCGAAGGGCATGTAAGGCCGGGAGCACGCGCACGACGTCCCCGATGGCGCTGAGCCGGAGGAGGAGGATGCGGGGGACGCCGTTGATCATTGCGCGGGCCTGAAGCTCCCAAAGGACGAAAGGACAGGAGGAACTTACACGACTAAAAAGGACTTGAACGACATCTCCAAGTCCCTCGTACGGTAAATGGCGGAGAGGGAGGGATTCGAACCCTCGGTACGCTTACACGTACACACGCTTTCCAAGCGTGCTCCTTAAGCCACTCGGACACCTCTCCCGAATTGGTGATTATAGGAATTACTGGCGGGGCATGTCAATGAACGACAGAGATACTTAAGTGAATTAGGAATTAAGAATTAGGAATTAGGAATGAAGGCAGGGGGGACTGACCGGAAGGGGTGGGGGACCAGAGCGGGAGTGAATGAGGTATTAGGAATGAACGCCGGGAAGACGCCGAGATGCCCTGCGGGGGGGGAATAAAGCGCCGCAGAGAGCGTTATCTATTGCCCAACAAGACACTGTAATTCTTCGGGATTGTTGAGCAGGGTCTGCATGAACCCGTATAATTGCAGACGGGGTAGACCCAACGATAATCGTATAAGTTCCCGCGAGGAGGAAGAATGAGTAACTTGACCGCATTGACTGATCAAAATTTTCAGACGACCGTAGCAAGCGGTGTGACGTTGGTGGATTTCTGGGCGGAATGGTGCGGGCCGTGCCGCATGATTGCGCCCGTGCTGGAGGAATTGGGCGTCGATTACCAGGGCCGCGCGAGTGTGGGCAAGGTAAACGTGGACGAAGCCCCCGGCCTGGCGCAGCAGTTCGGCGTGTCGAGCATTCCCACGCTGCTGGTGATGAAGAATGGCCAGGAAGTGAACCGGTTCGTGGGCGTGACGGCGAAGGGGGTGCTGGCGCAGGCGCTGGACAAGGCGATTGCGTGAGAATGAGGAATTAGGAATTAGGAATGGGGAACCGGAGGAGGCGATGGTGGCGAAGAGATGAAGGCCGGAGTTTGGCGGCGGCGCGGCGTTGAAGACGTTGCGCCGCCGCTTCTTTTTCGAATCCATGATCCGGCGGATTTCAGTCTTGTCGTTCCTCCTGGCTATGTGCACACTTTCTGAATTACCGTGACGTATCCACGAATGGTTACGGTCGTAGCGTCCGGCCTCTGTGCCGGACGGGAACACGCAGCACAGTCCGAAACGTGCAGGAAAGCGCGGAATTGGTGCAGGCTTAGGCCGGCGTTGCACAGTCCCGTCCGGCACAGCGCGGCATAGCCGCAACCAAATTGGCGGCTGAGAAAACCGCAGATGACGCAGATAAACGCAGATGGAGGCCGAGAACTTGGCTCTTGAACCACGGAGCATGCGAACGTGAGGACGTGAGAGCGTGAGAACGTGAGAACGTGAGAACGTGCGGAGGACACGGAGCGATGTGGGATGGCTGCACGAGAGAATTCTGCGTGGCGCAACAAGAATTTGAAGGTTAGTAATACAGAGGCCGGACGCTACGGAAGCTGGAATATGTTACCGTATTTACGAAATGGAGCACTAAGGAATGATAGCATGCTGGCGGCAAACGAAATGAACCTTCGCAGTTTTTCATGCTATACTACGAGGTAGTACGAAGCAGCCGATACTCGTAGAGACCAGAGCGTTCACCGAGATGGTCAAAGAATTGCTGGACGACGAGACATACCGTATGTTCCAGAACGAGTTAATAGGCAATCCCTCTAAAGGAGACGTGATGCCCGGCTGCGGCGGACTTCGTAAGGTACGTGTTGGCGATCCGGCCCGAGAGAATGGGAAGCGCGGTGGCTTACGGGCGATTTACCTCAATGTGCCCGAAGCAGATCGCATCCTGCTTGTTGCCCTGTACGCAAGGAGAGGAAGGACAACATAACTGAACATGAGAAGAAGATGTTGGGAGCACTGGCGGCACGATTGAAAGACGAGGCGCCGCACAGCCGCTACAGGAGAAAGGCAGAGTGGTCATGAAGAAGAAAGCCAAAGATATGACTGTCTTTGAGCAGATTAAGTCGGGGTTAGAGGACGGCATTGCCTACTTTCGAGGCGAATTGACGCTGGTGACCACGGCGCTGCCAGCGCCACCGCCGAAGGCGAACCCGAAGAAGATCGCAGCGATCCGGCGCAAGCTGGGCATGTCGCAGTCGGTTTTTGCGGCGACGCTGAATGTGTCGATGCGGACGGTGCAGAGCTGGGAACAGGGCGTGCGCAGGCCGAGCGATGCGTCCTTGCGCCTGCTCCAAATTATCGGGACGCAGCCGACTGTGGTCGATGCCCTCTTCGCCGAGCGGCCCGTGCGCGCGAAAAGCAGGTATAGCCGTTCCTCGCGTCGACCACGGCAGCGTGAGCAGCACGTTTGAGAATCATCTCTGACTATAAAGATTACTATGATTCCGTCCAGACCTTTGGCGCCGATCCAGCGCTGGTGTATGTGCGGAAGCGCGAGCAGTTCGAGTTTCGAAAACGCCACACGATCTTGGAGGAGCGAAAGCCCCACCTGCCCGATGACCTGGACCGCATTCTAGCCTTTCCGCTCGATCTGCTTTCGCGGCTGCCGCGTGAGGTTGTGCAAAAGATCGGCAAGTGGCAACGAAAAGATTTCGAAATGCCGGTGACCACGAAACTCGTTGGGTTTTGCGGTAACCTATATCCGGCGCTCGAGATGGAAGGAAAGACATTCTACTGCACTGAGGACTTGCCTTCGAACCTCCCGACCGCCTACCTGAAGCGGTTTGGCCTCAGTCCCGGCTTGTTTGCGGAAGTGTTGGCACAGAACTATAAGCCATCGCACGGCTGGGGGTGGCGCCAGATACCTCTGACGCACGCCAACTGGCACGCGGCCGCGGCGGAAGTGGCGGGAAAAACATTTGATGAGGTCTTTGTGGAATTGGGTCTGCCCATTTTCCTTCTGGAATATATCACCGAATATGTCGCCAAGCATCAGCCCCACAAAGATGACCTGATCCGCTGCACCTTGAATCCCCACCTCAAGGAGGAGCGCTTTCAACAGGTCAAAGGTCCTGCCGAAACTTTCCAAGAAATCGCCATGTACCTGGGGAATCAGCTCGCCCGGCAACCGGACCCCATGTCGAATATCCCGGACGACATCATGAGAGACGAAAAGGGGTTTGACCAGTGGTCGTTCCGGCGTCACAAAGAAGAGGACAAGAAACTCAGGAAGAAGCGGCGAACCTAGGCGCGACTCTCTGGCCCTGGGGGAAAGGGACAAAAAGGACGTAAACGACGAAAAGGACCCTCTCCGTACGGGCAAGATTGCGCTGATCTGGTTTTCCTCTTGATTCACGGCAATTGCGCCACCGCTATCTTGACACTCGCAGCGAGAAAAGGGACATCAGGGACAACAGCGACAGCAGGGACGAGTACTACACTCACCGACGGTGCAACAGGGACCGCAGGGCCTACGGTCGTCACGTGCATCCACAGTTTCTTGTCGATAGCGGCCATTGAAGGGCCTAAAGCAACTGAAGCAGCCCCTGCGGAGAAGCCCCGCAGATAAATGAACCACAATGCAGAGATGCAAAAGCTCATAACCTACTTGATCCTTTCTTCGACTAAATCCGCTTCGGCGGCGTCCTTTGGGTAGAATTCTCAAACAAAGGACGAAGGCCATGGCACCGACGGATTTGATGTTGCTGAATCGCTGGCAGAAGGAGCGGGACGCGGAGGCGTTTGCGGAGATTGTGCGGCGGCATGCGGGGATGGTGCATGGGGCGTGTGCGCGGGTGTTGGGGGGAAGGATGGAGGCGGAGGACGTGGCGCAGGAGTGTTTCTTGGCGCTGGCGCAGGGCGCGAAGCCGCGGGAGCACCTGGCGGGGTGGCTGTACCGGGTGGCGGTAAACCGGGCGCTGGATCTGTTGCGCGCGGAAAAGCGGCGCGCCGGCCGGGAGCAGCAGTTTGGCGCGCTGGCGCCGGTGGAGGGCGGCGGGAGCGAGGCGGATGAAGTGCTGCACGCGATTGATGCGGCCATCGCGGCGTTACCGGACAAGCTGCGCACGCCGTTGCTGTTGCATTTTCTGGAGGGGCGGACGCATGAGGCGATTGCGGCGGAGGCGGGACTGACGCGCTCGACCATCAGCTATCGCATTGCGAAAGCGATTGAGCAGGTGCGGCGGCAACTTGCAAGGGTTTGCTGGTTCCGGCGTCCGCAGTCCTGGCTGCGCTGCATGCGGCGTCCGCGCATGCGGCGCCGCCGGTGTTGGTGGCGCGGTTGATGAAATTGGGGATTGGCGGCGGGCCGACGATGGCGCTGTCTGGTGGGCTGGCCGCGGCGCTATTGGCGCACCCCGTAGCGTTACTGACGAGTACCGCCGTAGTCGCGGCGATTGGTCTGCTCGTGTGGCTGCGGACGGCGCCGACGCCAGAGATAGATGGGGGCGCCGCGAACGTTGCGGGCACGCTTGAGGCCTCCGCGGCGCCGCAGCCCGCCGAACATCCGGCGGTCCCAAGAAACTTGGCAACTCCTGCCTCGGGCGATGTTGCGCTGGCCGCATCACCCGAGGCGGCGCCCGCACAGAAACCGGGCGGCCCGGCCAGGGGTGCGTGGATTTATGGCTGGGCGCTGGATTCGCGGGGGGCGGCGGTGGCGCAAACTCAGGTGAATATCTGGGACGCCACACCGGAAGGATCCGCCGGCGTGGTGGCGGACGACCAAGGTTATTTTGAGTTTGAGAGCGTGCTCCCGGCCGCGCAGTGTTACGTGAATGCCTTCGCACCGAAAGCGCGCAGCACGCAGACGCTTCTGGAGGACATTCGCGCGGGGCAATCGCGCGAAGTGCGGCTCGTCATCCACACGAACAAAGTGCGCGGGCGCGCGGTGGATACGGCGGGCACCGTGCTTCCGGGCACCAATGTGCTCGCAGGACCCCGCATCCCGTACAAGGGCGGGCTGCCCACGGCCATGACGGACCGCGCCGGGGAGTTCGTGCTTGAGGGACTCTTCCCAGATACGTACGACTTTTCGTTGCAGCTTCCCGGTGAGGAGTGGCAGAAGACCGGGGTGAGCCTGGAAGTGTCGGGCGACAGCGATCATTCCGGGCTACTTCTTGTGCTGCCCGATCCCGGCGAGTGCCAGATCAGTGGGTATGTGACCGCCGAGACGGGCGCGCCGATTGCGGAGGCGCGGGTGAGTGCGCATTTGCCGATTGCGCCGTACACGAGCCGTTGGGCACGGACGGACAGCGCGGGCTGGTACTGCATCACGGGGCTTGATGAGGGCGTGTACATCCTGCAACTGGCGCACGCGGAATACGGCAACGGGTTCCGGCGTGATGTGGCGCTAGGCGGCGGCGATGAAAACTTTACGTTGGCGCCGCGGGGCACTGTGGCGGGTCAGGTTCTTGATGCAACGACGCGCCAGCCCGTGCGCAAGTTCGAAGTGCTTGAGCGCTTGCCTTCCAGCTCTGATGATCCGGGCATGTATTCGGAGCAATGGCACGAAGTTGAGTCAGCGGAAGGACGGTTTGTTCTTGAGCGTCTGGTGCCGGGCGAGGCCGCGGTCGAAGTGCGCGCGGCGGGGTATGCGCAGTCGAAACAGATGGTGGAAGTGCCGCCAGGAGCGGTGCGCGAGGATGTCGTAGTGATGCTTGAGCGCGACCGCGAGATTTCCGGGATCGTCGTGGATGCGGCGGGCGCGCCCGTGCCGGGGACGGCGCTTTTTGCGGGGCCGCTGCCGTACGAGTATGAGCGGGATCAGAAAGCATGCGCGCACGCGGCGGGGGACGGCACGTTTGTATTGCGCGGGTGTGCCGCGGGGGCTGAAGTCATTTCGGCGTATCACCATGCCTATGCACCGGCGCAGGCGCCCATGCCTGCGGACCAAGGGCCGGTGCGCATCGTACTAAACGAAGGGGCGCGCGCTTCGGGTGTGGTGTACCTTGACGGGGCGCCGCTCGAAGGCGCGTCCGTGGGCGTATTCATACTCGGGCTTTACGTTGGTCCCAGCGGCAGCGCGCGCACGGGCGCCGACGGAAGCTACACGCTCGAAAAAATGCCCGAGGGCAACGCCATGCTCAACGTGAGTATTGACTGGAACGGCAAGAATGGCGGCCGGGAACAAGCTGTGGAGCTGGAACTGCGCTCTGGGCAAGTGGTGAAGCGCGATTTCCATTTCGCGACCTGGAACACGGCGTTGCGTGGGCACGCGCTGGCCAATGACAAGCCCGCGCCCGGCCTATTTTTCAGCGCGTTCACCATGCTGGCCGACGGCACCCGCGAGACCTTCGACGGGCACACCACAATGGAGGGGGAGTACGCGCTGGCCGGTCTGCCGCCGGGGCCCTGCACGATTGCCGTGTTTCCTCCAGGCGCGCAGGGAATGGAAGAGACCGTGAAGGAGGTGGTGGTGATCGTCGAGGGCGAAGAGGTTGAGCGGGACGTGGCGTGGGCGGAGTAAGGGGATAAACGATGTTGTCAACGGATTCTTGGTAGAGTTCGCGATTGATGAAGTGGCGCCTCTGAGATATACTCGATGTATGAGAACCGCTCTTACAATTCCCGATGACCTCTATGATCGCGCGGACGAGGTTGCCCGGCGCAGGAACAAGTCGTGCAGCGATATCGTAAGCGAAGCTCTGCGGGACTATCTGGCCAGGCTCGCGCCAGAGGATATTACGGAGAGCATGGACCGAGTGCTGGACGAAGTGGGCCAAGCTGAGGACAAGTTCTCGGCTGCGGCCGCACGCCGTGTACTAGAGGGCGTCGAGTGGTAGTCGCTCAGGGGGAGGTTTGGTGGGCAGACTTACCAGATCCAGTTGGTTCCGAGCCGGGCTTTCGCCGGCCGGTGGTGGTCATTCAAGGTGATGCCTTGAATCGGAGCCGACTTGCTACGGTAGTCTGCGTTCCGCTTACCAGCAATCTAAAATGGAAAAGCGCGCCAGGAAATGTTCTGCTTCCTGCGCATACTACCGGGCTTCCCAAAGACTCCGTCGCGCTGGTGGCCTCCATCGTCGCGTTGGACAAGTCCGTGCTTACCGCCTGTTGCGGAAGAATCCCGGACGCGAAGCTCGATCTAGTCTTCGCCGGAATTGATATCATTCTTGAGCGCTAATTAGCGCCCAATGCCTCTTCGTGCGTAAATTCTAAGAGCGTTTCTATGCGGTGGACCTTTGGATAATCAACCCCTTGGAAGACGAGCCAAGCCTTCAGAAGTTTTTCGGCGGCCTGCTGGGCATGAAAACCGAGAGTTTCATCGTCAAAACGTGGATCGTTAAGCAGGGTCTCCAGCACTGCCTGATCTTGGCCGGCCTTGTGGAGCAGCATGCGGATCATTTCATGCTGCTTCATAGACGATCCTTCCTTCGCGGCGCGCGGCGCGGTACACACTACCGGGCACTGCCGACCATTCTTCAAAGTCAGCTTGGCTGATGACCAACACATCAACCTCCAA
>JACPGD010000256.1 GCA_016182645.1 Candidatus Hydrogenedentota bacterium
CCGGCGGCACGGGGGCCGTGCCCCCTTCGACGTGGCAGTCTTCGCAATCCGCGCTCGGGGATTCGAGGATGGAGGTATACGCTGTGCCGTCGCCGTGAATTTCGTCAAACTTATGGCACGACATGCAAGTCATCCCCGCGTTCCGGTGAACGTCGTCAAACAAGGGGTTGCCCGCATTGTCCATCTGGATTTCTCGTCCCTGGCGGGAGTGGCAGGGAAGACACACGGCCTGGTCGGTAATGGCCGCGGGATGTTCGGGATCCACGTGGCAATCCCCGCAACCGGCGGTGTACGACCCCGCATCTACGGGAGTCCCATCCGCATAGTTCGGCCCATGGCAGCCCATGCACGGCAGTTCTTCCATGGGGATACCAGTCAAGCTCAGCAGCCCAGGCTCCGCCTCGGTGCCGTTGTACCACGTGGCTTTGCCCACGCGTGTGCCGTGCAGACTGGAGCTGAAGCGCTCCCCGATGCTCGCCAAGTCTACAAAAACGGTTACGTTGACAGTGTCTGAGAGATTACTGTCCGCGCCGGTGACCGTCAGGGTGGCCGTTCCTTCCGCCACTCCGGTCACGGTGGCGGTAGCGCCATTCCCCACGGCCGCGACCGTGGCGACCGCCTCATTGTCGGAGACCCATTCAAAAGTGGTGTCGTTACTGTCCGTCGAGACCACGGCCACGTCCTTCGTGGCGTCCACGGCCACCGTGACATTCTCTGGTGTCGCCGTGATCTTCCAGAACAGGGGACAGCCCGTAAGCCCTCCCAACAGCACTGACATGGCCAGCAGTCCGGCGACTGCATACGTGTTCCCCGTCTTCATGGTTTAATCCCCCGAAGTTCGCAAACCCCAAACACCTGGAGTCTGGCCCTGACCCTGGGACCCAAGGCCAGGCAACCCCTACAAAAATGACTGTCATGATTTTCCCCCCGAAGCCTCCACGAATGCCATGCAGATTTCTACGATTTCTTGACTATTTCTACGCGATGTGCTTCAATAGGGTCATCGCTTCTTGGACGAATCTACCTGCCAAGGGCGAGGGGGGGACATGCCACAGACACTCGGAAATGTTGTAAAGCGGGGTGATCGGGCCACAGCGGGGGACACGCAAGGGGAAGCGTTCCGGAATACACCCGTTTTGGGCCGGCTGGAAGCCATGGCTGCGTCCCTCGTGAAGACGTCGCTGGTCGTGCTGATCCGGCGGGGAGAGGAAGTGCTTCGCCAGGATTTCTGCGGGCAGGCGGCCTCGCTGCCGGGCTTCTGCACATTGATGCGCTCCGCCCCGCACGGGGATCGCCAGTGCCTGACCTGTCGCAGGCTCATCACCTTGTCCGCGCAATATCGCGGCCTGACCACCTACACGTGCCATGGCGGCATCCGCGTTGTCGCCGCGCCTGTCCCAGGAAGCGATGGCGGCCCGGCCCCCTCGCTGGTGGTGGCCTCCTCCGCTTTTGCCCATCCCGATCAAGACAAAGGCTGGAAGGCCGTCCGCGCGCAGGCCCATGGACTTCAGATGGATCTCAAGGTCCTGCGCAAACTGTATTACATGTTGCCCGTCCTGTCGGAATCGAGCCAGGAAACGCTGCAAGCCATCGTGGACGTGGCCGCTGTCGCCCTGGCCGAAGCGGCGGCCCCAGTGCGCCGCCACCAGGAAGTGGCCCCGTACAGGGACAAGTCCAGCGACCGTTCATCCCCCCTGATCGCGGCGGAGCTTCAACAAGCACTGACACTCTCCCGCACGGAATCATTTGAAGGACCAGGTCGCGGAACGGGGACCGTCCTGACAGAGCTGGTCACGGCCATGGTGGCGCGCGATCCCTCCCTGCCCTTCACCGTCGCCAACGTCGCCCGCGCGGCGTGCATGACGCCCAATTATTTCTCCGCGCTCTTCCACAAGCACACGGGCAAAAGCTTCATGGCTTTTCTCAGCGGCCAGCGCGTTGAAAAGGCGAAGTCGCTCCTGCGCGATCCTTCATTGAATTTGCAAGACATCGCCGAACGGGCCGGTTTTCAGGATGCCGCGTATTTTTCCCGGCGCTTCAAACAACTCACCGGCCTCTCCCCTTCGGCTTGGCGCAATCGGCTGGCACAGGCCCCGTGAGGTGAGCCTTCCCGCTCACACGACTGCCGCCTCGGATGTTTCCGTCAGCACTGCTTGGTGGCTGGGGGCGCGCTGGAGCCACTGGTAGATCCGCTCAAACACGTCCTCGCGGCCTTCCCCGTTCACGACGCCATGGCGGTCCCGTTCAAAAATAGTCAATTCCTTGTGCTTCGATCCCACGCGGTCAAAGATAAGCTGGGCCGAAATCGGATTGACGACCGGGTCCTGCGAGCCTTGCAGAATCAGCGTGGGGATCTTCACTTCCGGGAGCGCGGTCTCCATGGCGCCCATGCAGTTGATCAATTCCCGCACTCCAGTCATCGGGTTGCGGAAATAGTTGATGTGCCGGTTCTCGGGCAGGTTCTCCACGTACTCCCAGTCTTCCCGGTTGCGCCCCAGGCGTTTCAGCAAGGTATTCAGGCTGACAATCGACGGCGCGAGCCGGATCGAGTAATTGCGCACGTGCAACGGCGCGCAGATGCTGAAGACCGCCTGCGCCTTGAACCCTTTGCGCGCGGCGGCAATCAGCGCCAGACAGCCCCCGGTCGAGAACCCGCCCAGAATGATGTTGTCGGTGAGACTCTTGATCACGGCATAACCGCGGTTGAGCGATTCGTACCATTCTTCCCAGTGCACCTGGGCGAGGTCGGTGGGCGAGGTGCCATGGCCGGCCAGCCGCACGCCATAAACCGCGTAGCCACGCTCGTAGAAGTACTCCGCCAGGCGCCGCACTTCGAGCGGCGCGGCCAGGTACCCGTGCGAAAGGACGATTCCCGCCTTGATGCGCAACGGTTTTAGCAGGAAGGGGCGGCCTACCTCCGGCCCCTTGCTCTGGCCGGCCTCGTAGAACTTCGTATAGTCCGCTTCGAATTTCTGCTGGTCTTCGCGCAGGAAGATGTCGCGGATGCG
>JACPGD010000263.1 GCA_016182645.1 Candidatus Hydrogenedentota bacterium
GGAAAGGTGAGACAGGACACGAACACTTCCTGAAACTCGGGATCGAGCGAGAGATCTGTGTGTTCCGCGGAGCGGGCGAGGCGCTCGGCGCGGTGCCGCTGCTCGAGATCCCACGCCGCCATGCAGGCGCCTGCCAGGGAGGTATTTCCGACGAACTCGAAGCGATCCGCGGGAATTTCCGAGGGAAGCAGCCCGATGCGTTGGGCATTTTCGCAACGGATGAAATTGCCAAAGGCGCCGGCCACCATCACGTGCTCCACTTCCTCGAGCGCCAACCCGGTGCGCTGCACCAGGGTCACAATGCCGCTGCGAATGGCGGCGGTCGCCAATTGGAGTTCGCGCACGTCGCGTTGTGACAGGGCGATGGGCCGGCCGGTGCGCGTGTCTTCGGCCTCGGCGATGACAAAGACGGTCCCGCGTTCTCCCTGGCGCAGCCGCGCGGCGATTTTTGGCGGCGTGCCCTGTGGCACGAGCGAAGCGTCCACCAGCGTGCCGCCCGGCGTGATCAGGCCCAGTCTTAACAGCTCGGCCGCCACGTCAATCAAGGCCGAGCCGCAGATCCCCATGGGGATCTCATTGCCGATCGTTTTGTACTTGACGTCGTCATGAAAAGATACGGCCTCGATGGCGCCGGCGGCCGCGCGCATGCCCTGCCCGATCCGTGCGCCCTCAAAGGCCGGCCCGGCGGCACAGGACGTGGCCAGGAGCCGCCCCCCGGCGCACAAGACCATTTCGCCATTCGTACCAATATCGATAAAAAGGGTGGGAACGGTGGCTTCTTCGAGGGAAGTGGCCAGTAAGCCTGCCACGGTGTCCCCGCCTACGTACCCGCCGATGCTCGGCATCACGTACATGCGCGCGCGGGGGTGCAGGTGGATGCCCGCCTCGGCGGCCGGGCCGGCATAGCCGTGGTGCGTCGCGGGGACAAAGGGACTTAACCCGATGGGTGTCGGGTCAATGCCGAGCAGGAGGTGCTGCATGGTAGGGTTGCCGGAGAAAGTGATTTCGACAACATCTTCCACGGTGGCGCCACAGGTGGAACACAGGCCCACCGCGAGGGCATTGACAGCCTCGACCACCTCGTCGCGCAAACGCTGGAGGTGCACGGTGCCCCCCGTGGCATAGGTGATACGCGCAAGCACGTCGTCGCCATAATGGATCTGGGGATTAATCTCGGAAGCGCGGCACAGGACCTCGCCGGTCCGCGCGTCAAGGAGAGCGCCGACCAGGGTCGTGGTGCCAATGTCAAACGCCGCGGACAGGATGTGTTCTTTGGTCCCCTGGACAACGTCGAGCAAGTGACCATCCGCGATGATCGCCGTGCCGCGGAAGTCGCCTGCGCGCAGCGCTCCGGGCAATTCCCGCAGTAGCCCCAGGTCCACTTTCACTGGCCCTGTTAGGCGTTGCAGCCGTTCGAGATCCGCGGTATCGTCCATCAAGGTGGGTTCAGGCAGCGCCACGGCGCAGACGCGCACGGACGGCTCCTTGGCCGATCCGGAAACCGCGGCGCCATGCATCAATATCTGATAAGAGACACGCTGGAGCGAGTCTTCTGGGATCTCGATGTATAGCGGCTGATGGAGCCGGATCTGGCACGCCAGGCGATAGCCCGCCGCAATGTCCATGTCCTTCAACAGCGTGTATTCCGCGGCGGTCAACGGTCCGGCATCCCCGAGCACACGCACCCGGCATTTGCCGCAACTTCCCTGCCCGCCACAGGGAGAGTCGATGGGCAGGCCCGCCTGGGCGGCGGCCTCGCGCGCGGTCACACCGGCCGACACGCGCAGCGCGTGTCCTCCCGGTGCGAATCTCACCGTAATGGCACGTTTGATCATGCTATGTCTGCTCCCCCCGTCGCAGCCTGTACCGGACGACGTTGTTCAATGAATTCACTGACCATGCGCACGCGCTCGATGTCACCCACGGGAGAAAGTTCATCGGAAATACCGAGGATGAGCCGCGGTGCGAAGTACTCGATGCACTTCTCCGTATTTTCGAGGAGTGATTCCACCGGGGTTTCAGGAAGAAAATCGGTGCAGGGGATGCCGTCCAAGAGAATGTGGCCCTCCAGTGTGTCGCGCATTTCCTCGAGGGTCACGTCGCCTTGCGGGACTGGCGTGATCGCTTCAAAGCCATCAAATCCGCAGTCGGCCACATACGGCAGCAACTGCCCACAATCTCCGTCCCAGTGTGGGTACGTCCTTTTGCCCGCGGCATGCAGCACTTCGTTACGATACTGATATTCCGGCAGCACCCACTGCTCGAAGAGCGGTGGCGGGCAATACGCCTGGTGTACGTTATCGCCAAAATTGATGATTTCGATGGGGCTGGCGCACAGGACGTCGAGCAAAGCTTCGTCTGTCTCATTGATCGTGCGCAGCAGCCGCTCCGTGGCCTCGGGCCATTCATATACCGCGATAAGCCCGCCTTCAACGCCCATGTACTCGTGGACCAGCCGCATCAGATTCACGCGAGAGATATAGATGCACGGCGCGGCACGCTCTCTGATGCGGCGACACGCGCCATCAAAGTACTCCCGGTCAAACCAGATTCGCCGGTGGCGCAGTTTCCACTCCATCACGCGCATGTCTTCGGGCGTTTCGACCGGATACTTTTCCGTGTGCCATGCCAGGGGCGTGCGCGTTTCAATCATCGTAAGCGTCCCGGCGGGCGTGTACTCCGTGGTGATAGTCTGCTCTCCCGACGTGGCCACTTCACGCCGGACTTCCTCGGAATCTTCAATACGAATGGAATCGTTGAAGGCCCAGTAGCCGCGCACGGAACAGTGCAGGTCGTCAAACAGATCCAGGATCGTCATCTCGCGGTATCGCTCGGGGAGGGTACCGTGCAGTTTGTGCGTTTCGTACCAGTGCTCGATGCGCGGCTGCCAGAGGATTTCGTCCACCGGTTCGCCGCTGAAAACAGCTTGATGCAAGTCGCGGAAGGTCATGGCACGGCCCTGTCCGCGGCATCTTTGATGAGCCGGATATGGGCAGGCGTAGTGCCGCAGCACCCGCCCAGGATGTTGGCCCCGGCTTCCAGCAGTCTGCCCACGTACCCCGCCATGCTCTCCGGGGTCTCGGGATAATGCAGCCCATCTGGGCCCGTCTCGGGCAACCCAGCGTTTGGCTGGACCAGAATCGGCACGCCGGGCGCCGCGGCACGCAACGCCCGCACCACTTCGACCATTTCGGCCGGTCCGTAACCGCAATTCGAGCCGACAATATGCGCGCCTGCTTCGAGGGCGGCGGCGGCCACCTCCTGTGGCGAGGACCCCATCATGGTGCGATGGACGCCATTGACCGGATGATCAAAGGTGAAGGTGCAGAGGACTTCCAGCCGGGTGTTCTCCCGGGCAGCACGCGCGGCAATGGCCGCTTCATCCGGCGCCATCATGGTCTCGATGCAACAGGCATCGGCGCCTCCCGCTTCGAGCGCGCTGGCCTGTTCCGCGAAGGCCTCGTACAGTTCCTGCTCGGTGACCTCGCCGGTCATGAGGAACTTGCCCGTGGGACCGATTGAGGCAATGACGTGGCGGTCAGGTCCGGCGGCTTCGCGCGAAATGGCCGCCGCACAGCGGTTGATCTCCGCTGTCTTGTCGGTCAAACC
>JACPGD010000264.1 GCA_016182645.1 Candidatus Hydrogenedentota bacterium
CTTCCTTGAGCTTCTCTTCCGCCGCCTTGTCGCCGCCGGTTTTGTCGGGATGATACTTGTGCGCCAGCTTTAAGTACGCCTTGCGCACCTCGTCCTGTGACGCCGTGCGCGGAACACCCAGAATTTCGTAAAGGTCTCTAGAAGCCATATACTTTCACAAGAAAAATTCGCCACAAAGAGCACAGAGAACACAAAGAACTACAAATGCCGGTAACCTAACCAGCCGTTGGTTCAACTGCTAAGGGATGTACTCCATCTTCTTCCGGGATTCTATGTGTTCTTTGTGCTCTTTGTGGCAATTCCCGTTCTCAAGATCCAGCAGTCACACTCGACTACTGCTTCTTTTCGTCCTCATCCACGACGGTGAAATCTGCATCCACCGTCCCGCCTTCGCCCGCGCCGTCCGGTGCGGATCCTGCAGTTTCGGCCCCTGCCGCCCCCGCCTGTTGCGCCTGGGCTGCGGCGTACATTACCTCGGCGAGCTTGTGCGAAGCCTCCGTCAGTCGTTGCGCGGCGCTCTCGATGGCCGCGGTGTCGCTCCCTTCGAGCGCCTTGCGCAAGCCAGCGATGGCGGTCTCGACCTTTTGCTTGTCGTCCGCGCCGATTTTGTCCCCATGCTCGCGAAGCGTTTTCTCGGTGCTGTACAGCAGCGAGTCGGCCATGTTGCGCGTTTCAACTTCTTTCTTACGTTCCTTGTCCTCGCTGGCATGCGACTCCGCATCCTTCACCATGCGATGGATCTCGTCCTCCGACAAGCCGCTGGACGACTCGATCCGGATCTTTTGCTCCTTGCCGGTGGCCAGGTCTTTCGCCGAGACATGGACGATGCCATTGGCGTCGATGTCGAACGAGACTTCGATCTGCGGGATGCCACGCGGGGCCGGGGGAATACCCAGCAAATCAAACTTGCCAAGCGTGCGGTTGTCCCGCGCCATCTCGCGCTCGCCCTGCAGCACGTGAATGGTCACGGCGGTCTGGCTGTCCGCGGCCGTCGAAAATATTTGCCGTTTTGTGACGGGTATGGTCGTGTTCCGTTCAATCAGGCGCGTGCAAACACCGCCGAGCGTCTCGATGCCGAGCGACAGCGGCGTCACGTCGAGCAGGAGGACGTCGCGTACATCGCCAGCGAGAACACCACCCTGAATGGCGGCCCCAATGGCCACCACTTCATCCGGGTTCACGCCGCGGTGCGGCTCTTTGCCGAAGATGTCCTTCACGATGCGGCCCACGGCGGGCATGCGCGTCATGCCGCCCACCAGGATCACTTCATTGATGTCCTTGGCGGAGATGGAGGCATCCTCGATGGCGCGAAAACAGGGGGCCTTCGTACGCTGGAGCAGGTGATCGCAAAGCTGCTCGAGCTTTGACCGTGTCAACGAATAATTCAGGTGTTTCGGTCCGCTCGCGTCCGCCGTGATGAAAGGAAGATTCACGTCCGTGGTCATCGTGGTCGACAGTTCGCACTTGGCCTTCTCCGCACCTTCCTTCAGCCGCTGGAGGGCCATGGGATCCTTCCGGAGATCAATCCCCTGCTCCCGCAGGAATTCGTCCGCGAGCCAATCGATGAGCACTTGGTCGAAGTCGTCGCCGCCGAGGTGCGTGTCACCGTTGGTGCTCAGGACTTCGAAGCTGTCATCGCCGATGGCAAGAATGGAGATATCGAAGGTGCCGCCGCCAAGGTCGTACACGGCAACTTTCTCGTTCTTTTTCTTTTCGAGCCCGTAAGCGAGGGCGGCGGCCGTCGGCTCATTAATGATGCGCAAGACTTCAAGCCCCGCAATCCGGCCCGCATCTTTTGTCGCCTGGCGTTGCGCGTCGTTGAAGTATGCGGGCACGGTCACCACGGCCTGCGACACCGCACCGCCCAGGTAGGACTCGGCCGTCTCTTTCATCTTCTGGAGAATCATGGCGGAGATCTCGGGCGGGCGGTGCGTGTTGCCTTGCACTTCGACCTGACAATCGCCCGATGACGTCGATGTCACCTTGTACGGGACAAGTTTCTCTTCCTCGCGCACTTCCTCGTGGCGCCTGCCCATGAACCGCTTAATCGAGAAAACAGTGTTCGTAGGATTGGTGACCGCCTGCCTTTTTGCTGACGCGCCGACCAGCCGCTCACCGTCGCGCGTGAAGGCCACGACGGACGGTGTCGTCCGGTTTCCTTCCGCGTTGGGAATGACCACAGGCTCACCGCCTTCCATCACCGCAACACACGAATTCGTAGTGCCGAGGTCAATACCGATTACTTTAGCCATCTTCCGCTATTCCTCCCCGTGAGATTCTGCTTGTATGCTAGACAGTTCCTCTTCGCCCGGCGCAATGCCGCCCGCGGCCGGACCGCTGCTGACCACGACTTTCGAGGGCCGCAGCACATGATCGCCGATCCGGTACCCGCGTTCATATTCGGTGGTGACGATGTCCGGTTCGTGTTCGTCTGAGGGTTGGTGCGCCAGCGCTTCATGGACATTCGGATCAAAGCGTTCGCCGACGGCGGGAATGGGCTCGAGGCCTTTTGCCTGAAGCACGCCTGACAGTTGACGCAACACCATGTCAACACCCTGCGCCAGCGCTGACTCACCGGCCTCCGCATGACCCAGGGCACGCTCCAAATTGTCCGCCACCGGCAAGAGTTCGCGCATGAGTTGTGCCGCCGCCAATTTGCGGTCCTGTTCCCGTTCCCGGGCCATCCGCTTGCGGTAATTGTCAAACTCGGCCCGGCCGCGAAGCAACTGGTTCCGCAGATCCGTCACCTCCGACTCAAGCGCGGCCAATTCATCCTCGCGTGGGTCCCGGGCGGCGGCAGGCACTGCCTCGCCGGATTCCTCTGGCGCCGGCGCCTCAGCCGCGGCCTCCTCGTCTTGCGCCGCTGGCGTGGATGCCTCCTCCGCCGCAGCCGCCCATTTCTTTTCCAATTCCGTCTTTTCCTTAAAGTCTCGCATGATGACTCACCTATGGTGCAATTTCAGGCTGCCCCGCACGACGCGACCGGCTCAGCGGCCCAGGCGGGTGAGAATCCGGCCAACGAGGCCAGCGGTAAAGTCGACGAGGGACGACAGATGAGAGTAGGGCATCCGGCGCGGTCCAAGCACGCCTATCATACCCACGGGTCTGCCGTTCACTTTATAGGGAGAAGCGATCAGGCTAATCCCTTCCACTCCACGCGGATTACTCTCTGAACCGATCAACACGGAGAGCCGCTGGGACGCACGCTCCGTAAACGCCGTCCGCAACATCTCACCGAGCCGGTCCCGTTCCTCGAGCAATCCCAATACTTCGCGCGCGCGCACAATGTCCTGAAATTCCGGTTGTTCAAAAAGTTGCGTGGCACCCTCCAGATACAGCACGCCGTGGCGCTGCGCCGGCAATACGTTCATCAGTTGCATCGCCTGTTCCGCCAGTCGCCGCTGCTCATCGAGGGCCGCACGCATCTTCGTTTCCATCGCCGCGGCCACGTTGTCCACGGTCAGGCCGCGTAGCGTCTCATTAAGAAAACGGTTCAAGACGCTGATTTCATTCGCCGCCAGCGGCTTTTCCAGTTCTGTCGGCAGCGTCCGCACCCGTCCAAAATTATCCACCATCAGCACGGCCAGACGCCGGTCGGACAACGGAATCAATTCCAGGCGCTGGATCTCCGCCACGTTTTCCGCCGGCGCCTCGGCGAGGCCGGCCTGATGGCTGACCAGTGCCAGGAGATGGCTCGTCTGGCGCAGCACATCATCGGCGTCTTGCAATTGAGATGCCAACTCGTGCTCGATGCGCTCACGCTCGGACAGCGTCAACTCTTGCACACGCATCAGGTAGTCGACGTAATAGCGGTAACCCTTGTCCGTCGGAACACGCCCTGAGCTGGTATGGACCTGCTGTAAAAAACCCAACTCCTCCAAATCCGCCATCGTATTCCGCACCGTCGCCGGGGAGAGATCGAGATTAAAACGCTTCACCACGGAACGGGAGCCAACGGGTTCCGCCGTCGTGATGTACATATGCACCACGGCGTGTAGAATCTGCCGTTCACGTTCGTTCAGTTCCTGCGCTTCCACCATCCCAAGTTGCCTCTGGCGGGAAGGTGTCCATCCCGTCGCATATCCATGCAGTTTTAGCACTCATTAAAAAAGAGTGCTAACAGAGCTAGAGTCTAGCATATGCCTCACCCTAAGTCAAGCAAGGAACGGCGTCCCGGTCGGTGCCTTTGCGATGTAAGTGACTTATCACAAACTACTTAGCTCTGGCAGATCATCCTCGCGCGCGATGGCTGCTTCGGAGGTTACCACAGCCCCTGGAGTGCCTCGTTGACGCAGTGTCCTCACCGCGTCTCCAGGGGTTTCGGGCCAGCCCAATGGCGATCGTCGGTTGGCATGTCCGGCCCTGCCTTTGGGGCAAGGCATGGGTAGGCCAAGTGAGAACAACACTTCTGCGAAAAACTCCGGCAGGATTCAGTACAATGCTTCCGCAGCAGAAGGAGAGGAGACCGCATGCGCGTGGGCATCGATGTCAGTCCCATTACCCGGGGACGGACCGGTGTTGGTCAATACACCTATTCTCTCCTTAAGTGCCTTCTCGCTCTGTCAGGGCCCGATTCAGCAATCTCCAATCCGCAATGCGCAATCGAATTCGAGGGCCTGTCCACCGGCTGGCGAGGACTGGACCTGGCGGACCTGCCGCTGCGCCGCCATGTCCACTTGCCCGTTCCCACGCGAGTCATGTACGGGTGCTGGAATGCACTGCGTTGGCCACAGGTGGAGCGACTGCTGGGACCGCTTGCTGTTTATCACGCGACAAATTATTTTCTGCCGCCGGTCCGGAAAGCGCGGAGGGTGGTCACCTTCTATGATCTAGCGTTTCTGCGTGTCCCGGAATTGTGCAGCCCCGCCATCGTCGGCCCCTTCAGCCGTCAGATTCGACGTTTTGCCACGGAAGCCGACGCGATTATCACTTGCTCTCGCGCAACGCGGGACGACATTGTCGATCTGCTGGATACGCCGGAGGCGAAAATCCACGTGGCCTATGGCGGTGTTGCCGCGGAGTTTCGGCCCAGTCCCTCGGATTCGTCCGATGCCGGGGAAAACGAATCTGCCCTCGCCAGAGAGTATGGCATCCAGCCGCCGTTCCTCCTCTTCGTTAGCACGCTGGAACCCAGGAAGAATGTTGAGGGACTGCTGCATGCATTTGCCCTGGTGCAGCAGGAAATCCCGCATCAACTGGTGTTGATCGGCCGCGAAGGATGGCAGGAGCAACCCACGGCAGTGCTCGCGGAAAGATTGGGCCTTGCCGGACGGGTCAAGATACTCGGATATCTCCGCCGCCATGAAGACCTCGCCCGGTTCTACGCTGCCGCCGAGGCCTTCGTGTTCCCGAGCCTCTATGAGGGATTTGGGCTGCCGGTCCTCGAGTCGCTGGCTTGCGGGTGCCCCGTCATCACGAGCGACCGTGCGGCCCTGCCGGAAGTGGCGGGCGACGCCGCGCTGTTTGTGGACCCGGACGACGTGGGGAGTATTGCGGCGGCGATCCGCCGTCTGGCAGGCGACGCGCAACTTCGCGCGCACTTGCGCGGACAAGGCCCCATCCAAGCCGCGAAGTTCACCTGGGAGGGCTGCGCCCGCGCCACCCTCGATGTCTACCGGAGTCTCGCGTGATGCGCGTCCTCTTCAACGCCCTTCAGCTCAACAACCACAGCGGCACCGGACGCTACTGCGCGGAACTACTGCGCGCATTCGCGGAAATCGCGCCCGACCTGGAACTCACCGCCTGTCTCCCGAGAGGCTCGAGATCGGAAGAAGAGCCGGACGCTGGCGGTCCTGCATTCCGCGTTTCGCATTCCGCATTCCGCAATGTCCCCACAACCTGCCCCCGCGTTTTCATGGAACACTGGCTTCTCCCACACCAGGCCCGAAACTTTGACCTCGTCCACTACCCGGCCAGCGTCGGGCCGTTGTTTCCTGCCACAAACCTGGTACTCACGGTTCACGATCTCGCTGTGTTTCGCCACCCTGAGTGGTTCACCCGCGGCCGCGCGCTCTACTACCGCGCGGCGATTACGCGAGGGGTGCGTCAGGCCCGGCGCATTATTGCCGATTCCCGCGCGACGGCCCAGGAGCTTCAGGAACTGCTCGACGTCCCGCCAGACCTCATCGATATCATTCCGCTCGGCGTGTCCCCACACTTTGCGCCGGTGCCGCTGGAGAGAATTGAAGCAATCCGCCGCCAGTATGCGCTTCCGGCAGACTTCTTCCTCTTCGTCGGCACCTTTGAACCACGTAAGAACTTAGAGCGGCTCATCACCGCCTGGGACTCCGTTGCTGCCTGCATCCCCGAAAACCTCGTGCTCGCCGGGCGCCGCGGCTGGCGCGATGCGCCCATCCTGGAAGCGATCCAGCGCTCCCCCTTCCGCAGCCGTATTCACCTGCCCAGCCACGTCCCCGAGCATGACCTCCCCGCGCTCCTCAGCGCCGCCCGCGCCTTCGTTTGGCCCAGCCTCTATGAAGGCTTCGGCCTGCCCCCGCTCGAAGCCATGGCCTGCGGCACGCCCGTCATCACCTCGAACACTTCGAGCCTGCCCGAAATCACAGGCGATGCGGCGCTCCTGGTGGATCCTCATGAAGTCGACGCCATAGCGCAAGCCCTGCGCCGCGTTTCGGCGAACGCCGCGCTACGAGACGAACTTCGCGCGAAAGGCCTGACCCGCGCCGCACAATTCACCTGGCATCACACGGGGGATCTTACCCTGCGATCCTACAAAGGACCTGCTGAAGACTGACCCCGGCGGCAGCCCCGGTAGCCGGTGGCTTACAGCCCCGTTCTTGGACCCTACGCTTCCCCCCCGCACCTCCAAGGATCTCCTCAACGTCACGCGGCTCTTTCTTATGTCTTCCTGATTCACGGGGATGGCTCAGGATTCCCGCGAGTTGGGTCAGGTGAGGAGGTCCGAACCACCGTGATTTGGGAGACAAACTGTTCGGGGTGCTCCCACTAATCTCGACGAAGATCCTCCATAATGGCGTGTATGTCATGCCCCAAGCGTTCGGTATACGCCTGCCCGCGCGCCCGCACCTCTTCCACCACCGGATCAACCCAACCAGTCGGCATTCTTAAACACTCCTTTCTGGTGGAAGCAGCTCAAGTGGCGTAGTGATAATGGGAACGAAGAGACCAAGCCGTTGGTTAATTTCTGCAATGTGTTGTCTCCAAGGATAAATACCATCATTTTGAAGTGTTAGTCTATAGTTGAATAGTAAACTATAGACTTGAACAACTGAAGACCGCAAATTATGGACAGCTAAGCGAGTTGCCACCCTAGTTGCCACCCTCCGTGCGCTCAGTGCTCCCCGTGGTTCGCTTCGTCGACTGATCACGAATTCTCCCACGTGGATGGCACAGCAACACGAAGGATTCGCGTAGGAGGACGTTTGGTGTGAGCATTTCTTGCTCCCTGATGACTAATCTGGAAGTGCGCACGCATCAAGCGCCACCGGTATCAATCAAACCGAGGGAGATGCGGATCGCTTCATCAATCTCAGCCAGTTTGGCGACGTCGCATGCGCCCATCACATATTTCAAACGCGAGCGCGGCAGTGTAAGAATACTATCCATGTTTGCAACGCAGGTTCGCTTAAGGCCCTGCTGCCGTCCCAGGGAGACCTCTGTGGGTAGATCGCGCACCGTGGAGGTCACGCCAGCCACCACGACGGAGGCAATATTTTGCAGGACCTGGTTCCGCGTTAGGATGACGACTGGGCGGCTGCCATAGGGAGGTGGAATCTCGGCCCACCAGACTTCACCCCGCCTCATGCAATGTCGTCCCAGGCACCGGCATCCGTCAACTCCCCCAGCACAGCGAGCTGGGATTCGCCCACCTCTTCACCTGTGGACGTGATTGCCGCTGTCCATTCGAGGTAGTCTCGAACGGCGTCTTCGATCAGTTTTTGCGGTTCGCGCCCCTGCCGGGAAGCGGCCGACCTCACTTGCTCCACAAGGCTGTCCGGAAGATCAATGGTCATCTTTTCAATGTAAACCTCGGCGGCATTCAGATCAAGCGCGTGTCAATCTTACAGTTCCGTCAATTCCCGCAAGTGCGCCACTTCCACGGCCGTCATATAGCGCCACTCGCCAGGCCGCAGCCCTTCCACATCGATCCCGCCGAAGGAAACGCGCTGCAGCGAGCGGATCGGGTGTCCCACCGCGGCGCACATACGTTTGACTTCGCGCTTGCGGCCTTCGTGCAGCGTGAGCCGCAGGAGTGTCGAGCTTCTCCCGTTTTTCAAGACCTCGACCCTCGTCGGCGCCGTCATGCCGTCTTCAAGCTTCACCCCGGCCGCGAGTTTCTCGAGTGCCGCGGGCTGCACGTGCCCCTGCACACAGGCGATGTAGGTTTTGTCAATTTGATAGCTGGGATGGATCAGGCGGTGCGCCAATTCGCCGTCGTTCATCATGAGCAGTACGCCTTCCACATCCATGTCGAGCCGGCCCACGGGAAAAACCCGTGCCTTCGCTCCCTCCACCAGATCCAGCACGGTCTTGCGGCCGTGGGTGTCGCGCGCGGTGGTGACGGTGTTGGCGGGTTTATTCAGGACGATGTAAATCTTTTCGTCCTGGCGCAGTGAACGGCCGTCCACCGTGACATCGTCAGCGTCCGGATCGATCGTTTGACCGATGCTCGCCGTCTCCCCATTGACAGCGACACGCCCCGCGTCGATCAATTTCTCGGCCGCCCGGCGCGATGCCACGCCGCAAGCCGCGAGATATTTTTGGAGGCGCATCACCAGAAGCTAGTCCATGTCCTGCAGGTGATCCAGCGAGGGCAGTTCCTTGAGGCTGCCCAGGCCAAACTGGACCAGGAACTCGTCCGTGGTCCGATACTGCTTCGGGCGCCCAGGCAGGTCCGCCACGCCGGAGACCTTAATGAATCGCCGTTCGAGCAACTGCTCAAACGCATGCGACACACTCACGCCGCGCACCGCCTCGACTTCCGCGCGAGTCACCGGCTGTTTGTAGGCGATGATCGCCAGCGTTTCGAGCAGCGCCTTCGACAGCCGCTTGCTCTTTTTCATTTGGTACATGCGCCGAATGTAGGGCGCGAAGCGCGGCTTCGTCAGCAATTGGTAGCCGCCGGCAATCTCGCGGAGGGAGAAAGGAAGTTGCTCCTGCGCGTCCAGTTCCTCGCGCAATTCGGTCAGGAGCGTTGCCACCACGTCCGGGTCTACATCGCCCAGCGCCTCCGCCAGGCGTTGCGCGCTCATCGGCCGGTCACTCGCGAACAATAGCGCATACAAGGTCTGGCGCGACTCCTCCCGGCCCAGTGTTTCCACCGGCTCCAGTTCGTCCAGGCCCTCCAGCCCCTCCTCTTCCTCTTCGCGTAAAACTTCCGTCATCTTCGCTGACCGTCCCTGTTGTGCCTGCCGTCCCGGCTGTCCTTGCGCGTCAGCCAAGCTGCATCTTCATGATATCAAGCAGCGGCCGGATTTCCCGCATCAACTGCTCAAACGTGCCCGGCTTTAGCGACTGCTGCCCGTCGGAGAACGCCACTTCCGGGTGCGGGTGCACCTCGACCATGATACCATCGGCCCCGGCCGCCACGGCCGCGCGGGCCATGGGGAGCACGAGGTCCCAGGCGCCCGACGCATGGCACGGGTCGACAACAATGGGCAAATGCGAATACTTCCTCAGGATCGGCACGGCCTGGATGTCGAGCGTATTGCGCGTCTCGGTCTCAAACGTGCGGATGCCGCGCTCGCACAACACCACGTTTGGATTGCCCTCCGACATCACATACTCCGCCGACATCAGAAACTCATTGATGGTCGACATCATACCGCGCTTGAGGAACACCGGCTTCCTTGCCTTGCCGACCGCTTTCAGCAGGCCGTAGTTCTGCATGTTCCGCGCGCCAATCTGAAACATGTCCGCATAATGCTCCACCAGCGGCACCTGCTCCGGCGTCATCACTTCGGTCACCACCGGCAACCCATACTTTTGCCCGGCCTCCTGCAACAATTTCAGCCCTTCCTCCTCCATCCCCTGAAAACTATAGGGTGAAGTCCGCGGCTTGTACGCGCCGCCGCGCAGCATCTGCGCACCCGCTGCCTTCACCACCGCCGCCGTTTCCAGAATCTGTTCGCGGCTCTCGACCGAACAGGGGCCCGCAAACACGCAAAAATGCCCGCCACCTATCTTGACCGGGCCACACTGCACGACACTCGGCTCCTGCCGCACTTCGCGCCCTGCCAGCTTAAACGGCTTCAAGATCGGGAATACGCGCTCGACATGCGGCAGCGCCTCGAGGCTCGTCAGGCGGTACTTCTCACGCTCGTCGCCAATCGCGGCGATGACAGTCCGTTCGACGCCCAGAATCACGTGGGCCTTGTAGCCCATCTCCTCGATCTTCTGGACGACGTGGTCCACGTCCTCCTGCTTGCGCGATGCCATCACAATGATCACAGTGAAAATCCTTGCAAAAACAGGGATCAACCCCGACAATTTCAGAAAAAACAAGTATACGCACCACCCCGCCGGAAAAGCAATGATAGAAGCTGCTTCTCGGCTGGAGCAGTGATAAGATGTGAAGAACCGGTGTTGTACCTGGATGACCGCGGCATCGTTGAGACCCAGCCGAAGTCAGGGCGAGCCAGAAGACGTAGGTAGCCAGCCCCTACTCCGGCAAGTCCTCTAACACCACATATTTCCCTGCACGGTATTGTTGCCGGGCCTGCTCGATACGTTCGCGAAACCGCTCATCTTGCAATAAGCGGTACTCTAGCCAGTCATCTTCCGTTTCAAAACCGATAATCACCGCCGCCGGCCGCCCGTGAATGGTAACGAGCACCTCTTGTTTTCCCGACTTCTTAATAAACTAGGAAAAGTTGTCCTTCACCTTCGACAGCGGCGCCTTAATCATCTTCTTCCGTGCGTTTCCAGCCATTGGATCATCTTCTCCTTGGGCATGATGGCCAACACCACCACGTCGGTACCGGCTACATCATAAAGCACGCACAAATTGTCCACACGTAGTCTGAATTCCGGTTGGTGATAGTCACGCAGCTTCTTGATTCGACTCTTGGACTCCTGCATCGGTTGGTGGATCAAGTGAGTGTGCATCGCATAACGAACCATTGCCCGCCACCACGCATCCAGGGCGAGATAGTCCTTGTAAGCATGCTCCGTGATGACAATCCGATAGACCACTCATCAAATCTAGCTTGAATCTGGCCAGATTACAATCTCGCAGTTCCCACTATCGCCGGTCTTCCAAAGCCCGACATTTGCATCCGCCGCGCAATCTCGTTACTCTCTCTGGGAGGCGGCAACCTCCGTTGGGGGGAGGCCACGCCGTAGGGCCATGGGTGTGCGGCCTGCTGACCACCGTGCCGGCTTGAGGGACACATCCCGCAACGCAGCAACCAACGAGCGGAAGAACCATGCTAAAGCGATTCCTGCCCAGAGAAACCAACTTTTTCGAGTACTTCGAGCAACACGCCGCCATGATTATCGAGGCCTGCAAGGCCTTCTTCGACCTTGTCCACGGTAAGGCGGACTATCTCACCCAGGCAGCCAACATCAAGAGCATCGAACAGCAGGCCGACGCCCTGGCCCACCGCTGCATCGACGAATTGAACCACACCTTTATCACCCCCATCGATCGGGTGGACATCTATCAACTGACCAACCAGCTCGATAACATCGTCGATTCTGTTGATTCCGCCGCCTCGCGCATTGCCCTCTACGGCCTCACCGAGATGCGCACGGAGGCCCTCCTCCTCGCCGAGGTCCTCCGTAAATGCTCCGTCGAGATCGAAGCCGCCATCAAGTCCCTGCGCAAGCCCGGCACAGCCGAAGACCTGAAGCGCCGGATCATCAATATCCACCAGTTCGAAAACGAAGGCGACATCATCCTCCGCACGGCACTGACCCGCCTCTTCAAGGAAGAGACCGACCCCATCCTCATCATCAAGTGGAAGGAAATCTTCGAGCGCCTCGAAAAAGTCACCGACCGCTGCGAAGAAATCGCCTACCTCATCGAAAAGATCGTCATCGAGGCCTCCTGACCCCATGACTCTCCTCATCATCGTCATCCTTACCGTCCTCGTTGCCCTCACCTTCGACGTGATCAACGGCTTTCACGACTCGGCCAACTCCATCGCCACCGTCGTCTCCACGCGTGTCCTTTCTCCGAAATGGGCCGTCGTCTGGGCCGCCTTCTTCAACTTCATCGCCATGTTCGTATTCGCGCCACACGTCGCCGACGCCATCGCCAAGATTGTCATTATCAACCCTGCCGACACCGCCTACCTGTACGTCGTCCAGGCCGGGCTCATCGGGGCGATTGTCTGGGACCTCTTGACTTGGTGGTGGGGACTCCCCGTCAGTTCCAGCCACGCCCTCATCGGCGGCTTCGTCGGCGCCGGCCTCGCCCACGGCGGCCTTTGGGTCATCCATTGGCGCGTTGTACTCAAGACCATCGGCTTCATCCCCATAGCGCCCCTCGTCGGTATGGCACTGGGCTTTTCAATCATGGTCGCAGTCTTCTGGATCTTCCGGCGCTGGCGCCCCGCCTCCGTTGACTTCTTCTTCCGCCGCGGACAGCTCTTCTCCGCCGCCGCCTACTCCATCGGCCATGGCGCCAACGACGCCCAGAAGACCATGGGCATCATCGTCGCGCTCTTCGTCGCCGCCGGCTACTTCCAGCCTGGCCGACAACTCTCCCTCCTCGACTGGGAAACCGCCTGGATCATCCTCGCCTGCCACCTCGCCATGGCCGTTGGCACCGCCTTCGGGGGCTGGCGCATCGTCAAAACCATGGGGATGAAAATTACTAAGCTCAAGCCCGTGGGTGGGTTCTGTGCCGAAACGGCGGGCGCCATCACTCTCTTTGCCTCGACCTTCGGCGGTATCCCCGTCTCCACGACGCACACCATCACCGGCGCCATCGTCGGCGTCGGCTCCACCACCAAATTCTCCACCATCAAATGGGGTGTCGCCCGGCGCATCGTCTGGGCCTGGATCCTCACCATCCCCTTTGCCGCTCTGGTCGGCGCCGCCTGCTTTTACGCCATCAACTTCCTCGACCCCATGGCCCCGTGAGCCTGGGGCGCAAGCAGCAGTTCCCTCTCGTGCGCTTCCGATGACGAGCCACAGGCGGAAGGCTTCTCCCGGTCACACGCTCAAGCGCCACTGGCGCCTCGTTCCTCACTCCCCTCGTCCCGCCGCAATCACCACCCTCGCATGGGGCAGGATGTCCTTCACCAACTCCAACCGGATGCCACCCTGTGTTGGGCCGTAATCCACCAGTCTCCAAAGTTCCCGGCCTGTGTCGGGGTGGGTCCCAATGACCAACAGGTTGCTCCCGGCAACCACAAACCCTTCGGGAAAGCTTCCGCCCTCTCCGCCGCAGAGGTCGTAGTTCTGAAATCCAATACCATCGGTGGTCCAGATATCGTCTTCAGAGAGGGGCTGACCGCCTGCTTGATTCGACGCCGCGAAGAACAACCGCCCCGCAAATCGGGTCAGGTGCGAAGGATGTGCCCCACCGCTGCCGAGTACAAAGTCCTCCAGCATGTACGTGCCGTCTGCCGTCCCATCGCTGACGAAGAGTTCGGTCCCCTTGTCTCTTTCTTCCGCCCGGAAATACAGCTTGCCCTGGAATTCCGTCAGGCACTCCGGGCCTGACGAGGCCCGGCCATAGAAAATATCTTTGACCATCGCCGCGCTTCCCTCCACGCCGATGCTTGCTTTCCAGAGCTCGCAACCATGTTCACCGTCATCCGCCGAAAAAAACACTGTGTCCTCGATGATTATGCTCTCTCTCGGCCGGACCGCGTCACAACTCTGCGTCGGATTGACGTCCCCCACCATCTTCGTATTCTCCGCCGTCCCATCCGTACTCCACAGTTCCGGGCCGTGCACCCCATCATCAGCCGTGAAATATACGAGCGCCCTGTCTTCCCCCTCCCGTTTGTCGGCACCTGTAAGCCCGCGAGGTTTGGAACCATCGGCGCCCTCGTGCAAGTCCGCCACCATGCGCGCCGCATCCCCCTCACTCACCCAGAGTTCTTCTCCATGCGCTCCATCACTGGCCGCCAAAAAGAGCCGATCTCCCACGCCGAGCAGTTGGCTGGGCATCCCACGTTCTGGGCCAGAAGAGATGCCCTGCACCAGCTTCGGCACTGCTCCAGGTGCTGCAATGCCCCAGAGTCCGGCGCCCTCCGCCTCCGTATACCGTGCGAAGTACAGCGCGTCACCCACCACGGCAATGGACTCCTCCCAGGCCGCGCCAAATAGCGCGCCCAGCGACACAACCGAACGAGCAGCGCTCGATTCGGCGCCATCCCAGTACCAAAGCACTGGTTCCAGCGTGTCCTCCGCGAAAACGACATACACGCCATCGCCAGCCGGCCGCAGCGCAAGAAAAGCGGTGGAACTTCGTCCCCGCAGCCCTTCGCTTACCGCAAAGGTGCCCGATTCAGTACCATCACTGCGCCACAGTGACCACCCGCCGTCCGTCGCCTGCGCGACGAAAAAAGCCAGCTCTTTGCCTGCGGTCAGCAACTCAGGATTCGCGGAGGGGCGAGGAAAAGCGGGCACGCAGATGTCTGCCAAGAGCCGTGTACCCGCCGAAGTACCGTCACTCTCCCATAATTCGGCCCCGTGCTTTCCGTCATTTGCATCAAAGTATACGCGGTCGCCCAATACCGCCAGATGGTAGGGTTCGGAGGAGGCAACCCCCGGATTGATGTCCCTCACCAACCGCGAACCCTCGGGCGTCCCGTCACTCAGCAATAGTTCCTCGCCGAACTCGACGGTCTTCGCGCTGAAGAAGACTTGATTGCCAAACGGTGTCAACTCATACGGGTCGCTGCTTGCCGGACCGGGTATCACGTCCATGGCCAACCGCGTGCCCGGCTCGGTGCCGTCCGTCACCCACAATTCCTGTCCGTGTTCCGGGTGCTCGGCAGTGAAATAGACCCGGTTCCCCGCCACGCGGAGTGGATACGGGTCGCTGCCCGACCCACCGGGCACGATGTCCTTCACCAGGTAGGTCCCCTCCGCCGTACCATCCGTTCGCCAGAGTTCCAGCCCATGCAGTTCGTCCTTCGCTCGAAAAAGCGCAATATTGCCGAAGGCCACCATCTCGCCCGGCTCTGAATCCGCGGGGCCAGGAAAGATGTCTTGAATCAGATAGGTTCCATCCTTTGTCCCATCGGAACGCCACAATTCGAGACCACTCCCGGTCGTCCTACCACCGAAAACAAGAATTTCTCCGAGGACCACCATGGAACAAAGATAGCCGTCGAGGAAGAGAGAATCGACCGCGAGCCGGAAGGTTTCCCCGTCCTGCCCGTTGGTTCTCCACAATTCTCCCAATGAATTGGCTTCCGTCGCGCGAAACAGCGCGAACGGGCCCACTGCGGCCACAGGGAAGGAAGTCCCGCTGGCTTGATTGGGCAAATGGATGTCCTTCACCATCTCCGTGCCGGCAGTCGTGCCATCGCTGCGCCATAACTCCGCACCATGGATTCCATCGTCCGCTGTAAACAAG
>JACPGD010000269.1 GCA_016182645.1 Candidatus Hydrogenedentota bacterium
CACGCTCAGTGAAGACCAACTCTTTGATGCCACCGGGCATTTGAACGTCGATTTCTTCTTCGTGCAACGCTGCGGCGGCGACGTGCCGGGCTGGCATAAGCCGTGTCACCTGGATGACGCGAAGATGGAAGACGGCTCGCATCGGGACCTCGTCGGCGGCTGGCACAGCGCGGGCGACTACAACAAGCTCGTCTGGGAGTACGGCGACGGTGGGGTGATGTGCGCCCTGATCACGGCGGCGGAGGCGATCCCCGAATACTTCCATGCAAAAGACCGCGATGGCGACGGTATCGAGGACGTGATCGAAGAGGCGCAGTGGGGCGCGGACTTCATGAAGAAGCTGATGCTGGAGGACGGCTCGCTGCTGAACCATATCGAGCAAGGGCCGGACCGCAAGACGTGGATGAATTGGTGCCCGCCGGAGAATACGACCGACAACACCGTGGGTACCGCGGACGATCCGATCGTGACCAAGGGGAACGGTAATTCACCGCTGGCCATTGCCGGGTGGGCGCGCCTGCACCGCGTGTTGACAGCGCGCGGCATCGAGAATGACTACCTGGCGTCTGCGGAAAAGCTGTGGGCCAAGGTTTCCAATAACGGCGCAAACACCGGCGATTCCTTGCTGCTGATTAGCACGCTGGACTTGTACGACGTGACGAAGAATCAAGCGTACCTGGACTACTGCAAGGCCAGCGCGGAGGCGCTGGTGGCGCAGGGCGATCCGGAGGGACAGCTCCCCGGCGGCTACAGCAATTCCGGCGACACGCCGGCCATCGCGCTGTCGGCGTTTGCTTTAGCGTTTCCAGAGGATCCGATCACCCAAAAGATCAAGACGCGCTTAGAGAAACATCTGCCGTTCTTCTTGAAAGAGGCGCAGAACCCGCTGGGACTGATGATGCAGCAGCCGGGCCCCGGCGGCTATTTCTTTGAACCGACCAGCGCCCTGGGCTGCAACAACCAGGTGGGCATGCGCGCCTGGTCGGCCGTGATGGTCTACCGCGTCTTGCACGATCAGCGCGCGCTGCGCTACGCGCTGGATCAATATGATTTCATGCTGGGGCGGAATCCGTATGGCGTGTGCATGATGGAAGGTGTGGGCTCCTTCAACCCGCCGCGGCAGCACCACCGCTACATCACCATTCCCGGCCATGAAGCGCGGGGGGCGGTACCTGGCGCGCTGGTCAATGGGTTCGTGCGCGACATCGGCAGCTTCGACCGGCCCGGCATGGACATGTCCACCGAGGGCCGGCAGTATCCCTCGTACCGGACCAACGAGCCCTGGCTGGTCCATAACGTCCTCTACTTGCTGGGTGTGACCGCGCTCCATGAAGCCGTGGAAGAAGAAGCAGCCGGTTGATCGTGACGCGGACACTCTCAGGTTCGTCTGTCCGCGCTGTCCAAGCGCCGGTTGATCCGCCCGAAGGCGAAGAGGGCCAGGCAGAGGAACAGCGCGTACAGCACGATAGATTTGTCGGGCCAGATGGAAACCGCCCCCACCAGCCCGATAAAGGCCAGTAAATCAATCATCCATTCAGTGTGGTACGTTGATTCCTCCCACGGCGCGCTCGAATCGCGCAAAATCACCAGGATGCGCCTCATCCTGTACAGGGTCACGCCGAACAGCACCGCCGCGGCGGGGACAAACAACGCCACGCGCCCCGGTGGCCATTGGTATTGGTCGATCGCTTCAGTGCTGTACAACTCGAGTAAGACGCCCGCGCGGGAACTGGCGCCGTGCAACAGGATAAACAGCAGTAAGAAGGCGGCGTAAGCCAGGGACATGTCCAGGCGCAATTCCTGGGCACGCCTGGGATCTCCACCCGTAAATCCTGGGAAGGCTGCAACGAGAAGGGCCGCCCCACAGAACGTGGCCAGGAACAGCCCCGTCCAGAAGAAGTATTCAAAGCCCGCCACGAAAACCAGCACAAAGCCGGCTGCCGCCGCGCATACAGCGGCATACATCTCCCCACGAACAGCACCAGCGGTCTGTTCGGCTTGTGATATCGCCTTTTGATCCGGCTGGCGGTCCACTTGACGCAGCGCCCAGTGCAACATCACGGCGTAAAGCAGACCAAGGTAGAAGCCGGAATTCAGTTCCCACACTTTCCACCAGTCGATGTAGTCCGGCGCGTGTTCGTAGCCCAGGCACCACACGGCGCTCAGCGGAAAGCCGATGCCGAATCCGCCGCCGATGATGGCCCCGGCCACCAGCGTCGTGCGGTCGCGCTGCAACGCGGCCACCAGCATGGCGATCACAAACCACACCACGATAGTGGCGTTTTGGGTGTTCGTATAGACGGTCCGGCCCAAATGCTTGTCCAACTCCCCGGCGTAGAGCCCAAGGTGGAAGTTCGGAAAGACGATTCCCCCGCCGTGCTGGAGCAACCGTTCCCCCAGCCAATCGATGACACCCGTCCCCAGCAGGGGGGCGCCGAGATTAAACAACAGGACGAACAGGACACCCATGAGGAGCACGCGGACGAGCCACCGGTTCCGCGACGCCTTCCCCTGCAACACCCACCCCAGAACAACACCCCCCATCGCGCCACGGCCAAGGCCACAGATGGCAAACCAGACATACCCCAGCCACGGCGCCATCGGCAGCACCTCGTCGCCGGCGTAGAACTTGCCGCGAATCCAAGCCACGTATTGGCCGTAACCCAACTCCCCGCTGAGCGCGAGTCCCAGCCCGAGCCAGAGCACCACCCCGCGCGCATCGATGCCTTGGCGCTGACACAGGTAGTACCAGAGCAATCCCCACGTGAGGCCCGGCACCAGCGTGCCATCGATGCCACCCCAGCCATTCGAACCCCGTATGGCCCAGGCAATCGCGCCGATGCTGCCGAATAACAGCATCGAGAGCCAGAGATCGGCGAGCGAAGCCGAACCGTGGTCCTTGGCTGCCATCCCCTGAGTGTATCCTGCCTGATCAGTCACGAACTTCACTGTGCTTCCCCCTTTCTTTGCCATGGATCTCGGCTACCGGGCCGCCCAAGTGTACTCAGGAGAGAGGGCGGAAGCGAAGCTGACGTTCAGCTAACCACCGGCTTGTCTTCTGATGGCGCCAACGACTTCACCGCCGCCTCGATCTCGGCTGTGATTTGCGTCCAGCCCTGGCGCGTATTGGGGGCATTGTCAAAGCGGAGTGGCGGGCCGATGTGGACGGTGAGTTTTCGCGGGCGGGGGAAGCGCTCGTTGGGACGGAGGGCCTCGAAGCAGCCGTCGAGGTAGCAGGGGATGACGGGCACGCTGGTGCCGGCGACCATCATGCCGAGCCCGGGTTTGAAGGGCATCATCTTCCCATCGCGGCTGCGGCCGCCCTCGGGGAAGAGGATGTATACGGCGGGCTCTTCGACGAGGCGCTCGCGCAGGACATGGAGGTCGTGCGGGCCGCATTTCTTGCGCCACATGGGCAGAGCGTTGAGCAAGCCGGCGGCGAACGTGGTGGCCAGCGGCGTCTCGAAGAAGACGTCGCCCGCGGCAATGGGAAACACGTGATCGCGCAGGCGCCAGGGCAGCGGGCTGGCCAGCACGAGGGCGTCGAGGTGGCTGGCGTGGTTGCCCACCAGCACAAACGGCGGCCGCGCGGGCAGGTGCTCGCGGCCCACGATGCGCAAGCGGTGCCACGCCGCGAGATAGCCGCGCACGAGCGTCCACCAGGCGAGATGAAAGCCCGTCGAGATCAGGCCGCTCTCGCGCTGGAGACTGCGCAGGCGCTTGCCCAGCGGCAGCCCCAGGTCATGAGCGGGTTCGAGTTTCCATTTGTCCACGTGTCAGCCTCCGCTGAAGATACGCGGTGTTTGGCCCAGGCCCACGCCGACGAAGTAATTGATGTAATGGAACACGAGCGGGGACACGAGGATGATGCTGTCGAAGCGGTCGAGCAGGCCGCCGTGTCCGGGGATCGTCATGCCCATGTCCTTGATGCCGAGGTCGCGTTTGATCGCGGACAACATCAGGTCACCGAATTGCCCCACGAGACTGATGAGCACGCCCAGCACAAACAAGTGCTCGGGCCGCGCGAGTGCCGTCCCCTGGAACACATAGTGTCCCAGCCCTGCTACGAGCAGGGTCGTCAACACCAGCGCGCCGAGGGCGCCGCCGAGCGTTTTGTTGGGGCTCGTCTTTGGGGCCAATTTACGCTTGCCCAAAGTCTTTCCGGAAAGAAAAGCGAAGACATCATTGAGCTCAACGCTGACCAGGACCAGAACCAGGCAGGGCCGGTACGAGGCATCGTTCGCGAGGTAGGCGAGGTGCCCGAAGCAACTGCCGAACAGGACAAAGCCGAGAATGCCGAGGGCCACACGCTGGATGTAGCCCTGGGGTTCATCGCGCAGCAGGGCCGCGCACGCGATCAACCCGACCGTGTAGGGCGTCAGCGCGACAAACAACCCGTACCAATGGTCGAGCACCGTGAGCGTGACCGCCACGATGCCGATGACCACCACGAGGCTGATAAGTTTTTCGCGAAAGAGTCCCGTGGCGCGCGCGTACTCGCGGTAGCAGAACAGGCTCAGCACGCCGATGCCCAGAATGGTCCACGCGGCCCCGGCCAGGATCGGCCCAAGGAGCAGGGGCACCATTACGAGCCAGGAATAGTAACGCCGCCACAGTTCCTGCCGCTGCGCCCCTTCGATCCGTCCCAGACGGGCCAATACAAATAGGACCAGCGGCACAACCAAGAGGATTGCGGCCAGCCCAATCGTCACCGCCAGGGTCACGGGATGATCGAAGGCGTGGTGGAATCCAAAGAGCCGTTCACGCGTCGCGGAGTTCATATGGGCTGCTTTCTCAGGTACGCTGCAATGCGCGCCAGCCGGCGCGCCGCGGTCAGCAGTCCTCCCACAATCACCACCCACAGCCCCACCGCCATCAAGCCCCACGCCGGCTGCCACGCCTGCGGCGCCAGCGCCAGATATACGGCCAGTACCGTCATCAACGCCATGCGTTGCTGCTTGGCCATCGGGCCGCAAAATATATGGGGCGCGCCCGCCGCTTTGCCCGTCGTGCGCACGTAGGCCGTGAACATCGCCACGCAGGCCGCGGCGTACCCCAGCACGATGTCCCCACCCACGGCATACCCCGCGCCCACGAGGACGGCGGTGTCCGAGACGCGATCCGGCACCTCATTAAACAACTCGCCCACGGCCGAGGCCTTGCCCCGCTCGATGGCCACCATCCCGTCGAACATGTTCGCCAACAGGCGCAGTTGCATGAATGCGGCCCCGGCCAGCCAGGCCGCGCGCGCCCAGCCCGGCGCGTGGGCCGTCGCGGCCAGCGCCCCGCCGGCGAGCAGGCCGCACATCATGCCGGCCACCGAAATGCCGTTGGGGGACAAGCCCCGCCGGGCCATCCAGCGCGCCGTCTGCTGCGAGATTCTCCAGTGCCGCGCGCCGATGGGCCGCCGATCTGTCACCTGATAAGGAACATCCGCCATAATTATTTCCCCATGAGAAACATGCCCAGGAACAAACAGGCCATACCCGCCACGTGGATGGGCTTGATTGGGACCTCATATAGCCACCAGGCGATGAGGGCGGCCCAAACAAAGGTGGAGGCGTAGATGGGATACAGGACACTCGGTTGGCCGCCGCGCTTGAAGGCGGCCACAAACAAGACCATCACGGCGATATAACACACCACCCCGCCCAGGATGGGCGCATTGATCAGGTAGGAAAGGAAGCCCCCCGTGGCCCTCTGCGCACCTGATTTGTACAGGAACTGGCCCAGGGCCCCCAGGAACGCCGCCAGAACGAAACACGCCATGGAACTCGCTGGTGTGTGCATGGTCTCTCTCCGCGCCAGGGAACCCAGGGAACGGGGCAGGATGCCCCGGCCACTTGACCTGGCCTGCTCCGCGCCAGGGAACCAGATGCCGGCGGCATGGATAGTACCATAGAGGGTGCGGTTGCCGATCCTTGTGCCCAACCTTTTGATTTTCGTCAGCCTAAATCCCTATTCTATCGTTCAGTGTAGTGCGAAGGACATTTCTCACCCTTGGGGAGCAGAGAGGAACTGGTCATGCGCCACATCCGTCTGGCGATGGGAATCCTGGTGGTAACGCTGGCCGCGGCCATGGTGTCGGGCTGCGTGCCCACGGCCGCGTTCACTGTGGACATCGATGAGGGGGGCGCCCCGCTGACCGTGGAATTCACGGACGGCAGCGCGACGCTGATTCCCTTCCTGGGCAACGCCACGGCCCTCGTGCCTATCCGGGACTGGCTGTGGGACTTCGGCGATGGGGTCTTCAGCGAGCAAGCGAACCCGACGCACACCTACACGGCCCAAGGCACCTACACCGTTTCGCTCACGGTGACGAACCGCTTCGGCACCGATACGGAAACAAAGCAGAACACCATCAAAGTCACGGGCAATGCGAATGGCGCCCGTGCCAACTTCACGGCCGCGCCGGTGTCCGGTGTGGCGCCGCTGACCGTGCAATTCACCGATACGACCCAGGCCAATGGGATCACCATCCTTGGCTATGAGTGGGACTTCGGCGATGGCGAGACCTCGACCACCCAAAGCCCGAGCCACGTATTCACGGATCCCGGCCTCTTTACCGTGACGCTGACCGTGCGGACCGTCCAGGGCGCAACAACGATTGCCAAAGTGAACTTAATCAACGTGGCCGAAGAACCGCGCGGGCCACAGGCGAATTTCAAGGAGAACCGGACCCAGGGCACGGCCCCACTCACCGTGACCTTTACGGATCTGTCCGATCCGGGTGACGCGGCCATTACCCGTTGGGACTGGGATTTTGGCGATGGCGAGACGAGCAATGCCCAAAGCCCGCAGCACATTTATCAGAATCCCGGCAC
>JACPGD010000249.1 GCA_016182645.1 Candidatus Hydrogenedentota bacterium
AGCCGCGAGCGGCGCTTCGAGCCGCTCTGGCTTCTCTGTACCGTCCGGCCCTTTTTCTCGCATTAGTTGCCGTGTCCAGCGCTCATTGCCCCCAAAATCCAGGGCGCAGACCTGGCCCGTGCGCGTGTTGGCGTAGATGCCGTGCTCATCGGCGACCGGCGTAAAGTAAATCGGACCGTCGGCCTGATACCGCCAGAGCACATCAGGCTCTTCGGGGAGCGCCGTCTCCACATAACCGGCCAACTCGGGACCGCCATGATAGGTGGACCACATTGTGGCGGCGGGCGTGGCCAACGGTCCCGTGATGGGCTCCGCCGCGACGGCACCTTCCTGGGTGCCATCCTCAAGCGCAGTCGCTTGAGGGTGGGATTCTGCAGCGGGCGGCAGTGGCGTGTTCAGCGAACCTGGCGCCAGCCATAACTCATACGCGGTGAACGCGATCACAAGCAACACGATTGCCGCCGCAGGGGCCACAAAACTGGAACGAGGTTTCTCAGTCATAGGAGAGATTCGTAGACCTTGGCGATGCCCGCGGCCATGACATCCACCGTGTAGAAACGGCCCACCGCTTCGCGGCCTTGCGCGCCCAATTGCCGGGCATGCTCAGGATTGCGCAACAGCGATTCGAGTGAGGAGACAAGTCCGCCGGGATCGTCTGGATCGTACAACAATCCGCCGCCGGTCCCGCGAATGACCTCGGGATACCCGCCCGCATGGGGCTGCACCACGGGGACGCCTTCACCCATTGCCTCAATAATGTGCAGGCCGAAGGCCTCGCCGCATCGGGCAGGCACGGAAAGCACCGTGAGCGAGCGAAGGAACTCGCGGCGTTCCTCGAGATTGAATCCCTCCCTGAATTCGACGTCCTGATCCATGCCTTCACGGCGCAGTTTTTCGCGCAGTTCTTTGATGAAGGCCGCATCCGGGCCATGTTGACCGCCCGTGGCGCGCAGCCGCAGGTTTCTTAGTTCCGGCTTCTTCTTGAGTGCGATAAAGGCGTCCACCAATAGTCCAAGCCCAAGGGATTTGCACATCTTCGAGAGGTACCCTATCACGGGCGGATCGAAGGGCAAGGGCGCCGGGCCGCGCGCGTCCAGTTCCACGCCCAGCGGCACGATGTGCAGCCGCGACTTGTCGAGCTTCATGCGCGCGCTCATCTTATTGCCGTACCATTCGCTGACTGCGACAAAGGCGTCTATACTGTCCTTCTTCTCGGCCATGGCGTCCCAGCAGAGTTGATCGTAGGGCTTCGCCATGGCGTCCACCCAGTTTTCTTCATCCTGCAGCGAGCACACCACGGGCACGCGCAGCCTGCGCTTGATCTCGCCGGCTAGACCGGCAAACAGCGAGTTCGAGAGATGAACGAGATCCGGCTTCTCATGCGCTTCCAACCAATCCAGCAGGCGATCCAATTCCTTTTTCTGATTGCCGTCCTCACCGCGCAGCACCGACAGCGTCATTGGCCCCAGGCCGGCTGCTTCGGTCGAGCCCTCCCGCTGTGCGGCCAGGCGCAGAAGGTGGGGTGCGTCGAATAACCGATCAAGCCAGCGCGGGGTCTTACGGAAGAAGGGAAACTTCTGTTGCAGGTAGACGTTGATTCCCCCGAAGAATACTGGCACGTCTCGGGCAACGTCGCGCGCGTCGATCATGATCGGAAGGTAGACAGGGACCAGCGTCACTTCATGATGATAGCGGCGCATGGCGCGCACCAGCGACACGTCGCGCATGCAGTTCTGACAATAAAATGTACCACCGGTTCCCGGGGCGATATAGATGATTTTCACGGTGTGTGACAGACCTTCACTGGGTGCAATGAATGCAATTCGTGCACACTTTAAGCGTTTCACCTCAGAGATTCCCGCCTTCGCGGGAATGACAATCTCTTAGGTCCCTGCCTCGTCATTCCCGCGAAAGCGGGAATCCAGAATCAGGTACGCGGATGCTGCGCCACTCCAGAGACGGATACATGCCCTGGCCGAAGCGGCCTGGGCATGCCAACCCATGTTTCTGTCAGGGCGCCTTCAAGTCAAGGCATTTGAGTTCGTTCTGGCTGCGCAGCACCAGCTTTCCGCCGGACAACGCCATGGGGGACCACATTTCCCGGCTGTCGAAAATCTGTGCGCGCGCCAGTTCCTTGTAGCCGTCCGGCGAGGGATCAATCAGGTGTAGGATGCCTGTCTTCCCATCGAAATTGAGGATCATGCCGTCCGCGAAGATGAGACCTCCGCGCTCGAACATCGGCGCCCCCGGCGTGTCTTTGGTCTTCCACAGAACCTTGCCCTCCAGATCGAGGCACGCCATCCCATCGTTCCGCCTGTTGCCATTGCAGTTCAGGTACAGGTGATCTTTGATCAAGAGCGGAGGATGAATCTGGCTTTCGACGTCGGGGAGCAGAGCCAGCTCCGTTACAGTGAAGGCGTCTCCGTCGCGTTTAATCTGGATGAGGGCGGAGCCCGCGCCATACTCACCGGTGATGAAGAGCCGGTCTTCGGGGAGGAGTGTGGCGTGGGGGATCGGATACTTACAGTGCCAGCCTTCATAGCGCCACAACTGGCGGCCTTCTTCCACCGACAGGCCCATGACCCCGCCACTCGGGCCCCCGCTGACCATGACGACCTGGTCCATGCCCACGAGCGGATGAATTACCGGCGTGGAATAGCCCGCGACACCAACCCCCCCGGTTTTCCAGACCACATCCCCGGTCTCTTTGTCGAACGCCACGACAAACGCGGACTCGTTTTGGGGCGCGACGATCACCAGATTCTTGTACAGGGAAGGCGATTGCGCGTAGCCCCACGTCAGGCCGTCCACCGGCGGATATTCCGCCGCCAAGTCCTTCTGCCACACCGCTTGGTGCGTCGTGCGCGATAATGCATAGAATTTGCCCAACATCCCAACCGTGTAGATGTGCGTTTCGTCGACAGTGGGCACCGTGCGCGAACCGTTATGGCTGATCTTGCCGGGGGCCGGAGACTCGAAGTTCCACAGTTCCTGGCCGGTATCGAGCGCGAAACACCGGAGCACGTCCTTCTCATCGTTGACGCGGTCGAGCAGATAGACCTCCCCGTCGCGAATCGCGGGACCGGCGAAGCCGATGCCTAGCGGAAAGGTCCATAAGGCCTTCGGGCCGGTCTCCGGCCACGATTTCGCCAGTCCAGTTTCACCGGAGTGCCCATTGCGGTTTGGGCCGAGGTGCTGGGGCCAATCCTCGCTCTGCGCCGGTCGCAGCGCGAAAAACAAGCACCCGATCAAACAAAGACACCAATTTGTGAAGAAGGAAGAGAGTTGCATAATCGAGATCCTCTGAGGTGTTGAGAGTATATTCAGGGCCGCCAGGCAATCCAAGTCTTTTCCCGGTGGTCGCGCGCTCGCCGAACGCGTGACTACTGAGCTTATTGCGTTGGCATGCGCGGGCTGCATAAGCTAGGGCATCGGCGATGATTCCCAACCCTTCGAGGACGTGCACTTTCATGAAAGTTCTGCCGGCCCTTCTGTCAGGTCTGCTGTTTCTAGGCGTTTCGTACACGGCCCACGGGACGGACTGGCCGCATTGGCGCGGGCCCCTGCACAATGGCTCCACCGATGAAAAAGGCCTGCCCTCGCAAATTGACCCATCGAAGGACGTGCTCTGGTCGGCGCCAATGCCCGGCCAAAGCTCCGCCACCCCCATTGTCAGCGGGGACGCCGTGTTCGTGGTCTCCAATGATGAGACCCAGCAGAAGGTCGTTGGGTTCTGCCTCGACCGCGCCACCGGGGCCGTGCGCTGGCAAAAAGTGCTCTGCGAGATGGCCGTGGTCAAGACCCGGAACAACATGGCATCGTGTTCGCCCGTTACGGATGGCAAGACCTCCTACTTCCTGTGCGGAGCCGGCGCGTTGTTTGCCTTCGACTGGGCGGGCAATGAACTCTGGAAGAAGGACTTGCGCGCAGCCTATGGCCCAATCAGCCAGCAATTCGGATTCAGTTCCAGCCCGCTGCTCCTCGAGGGGAAACTGTATGTCCCCTTGCTGCATGGCCAGTGGGAAACCGGCAGCGGCCGCTCGTCCTTCACGGATGAGAATTCCTTCCTGATCTGTCTCGATGCCGCGACGGGCGCGGAGGTCTGGAAGCACCACCGGCGCACCGACGCGCGCGGCGAGTCGCTCGATTCCTATGCCAGCGCCGTCCCGTTTCAGTCGCGCGGCGTACCCGCCCTCCTCGTCCAGGGCGGCGACCACCTGAGCGCCCACCAGTTGTCGGATGGCGCGGAACTGTGGCGGCACACGCACAATGCGGGCAAAGCGACCAATTGGCGGCTTATCCCCTCACCCGTGGTCGCGGGCGACCTCGCCATCGGCATCGAGCCGCGCGGCGGCGACGTCTTCGCCGTTCTTTCGGGGGAGAAGAAGGAATTGGCCTACGACGAAGCGCACTGGATTCTCCAGGGGCCCACGAGCGACGTGCCTTCACCCGCCATTTACAACGGCAGGATGTACATCGTGACCGGGACCAAGGGCGATCTGATTTGTGTGGATCCGAATACCGGGCAAAAGCTGTGGGAAGGCGATCTCGAACCGAGCGGGCGCATCTGGGCCTCGCCCACCGTGGCGGAGGACAAGATCTACTGTCTCGATGAGAACGGTCAAGTGACGATCGCGTCTGTGGGAGATGCACTGCGTGTCCTTTCCCAAACGGATTTTCCAAGCTCGGTCTGCAAATCTACCATCGCGATTGCAGGAGGGCAGCTCTTCGTGCGCACGTCCGAAATGTTGTATTGCCTGGTTGGACCCAAGGGCTGATTCGGGAGGGCGAGCGTACCCGCGAGCCGGTTGAGATAAGTCGCCACCCAGCTTGAGAGTGCCACCCAGGGCTTCAGCAGCAACAACCTCTGCCGCCAGCCATCTGTTCCGCGGGTGTGCAACACATCGGGCCGCAAGACATGGGCGTGCAGCACACGGCCTGAAGCGGCACACCATCGACAAAACTGGTAAGCGCCCGGCGCGTCGTGCGCCAAGTGCCGGCCACCAGCCTTCCCGGCAGTTCGCTGGATTCCAGCAGTTGCACAATGATTGCAGGCTCGACTTGGAGCGTCCGCGCGGCTTCCTCCACAGTCAGAATATCCCACTCCATGAGCACGTCTCCTTGTCACGCAACGCCAGTTTCGTTATCATAACAAATAGTGGTGCTGAGTTTTGCGTTTTGGGTGGTGGTAGTGCTCTGATGGCCACAAGACCCTGCCTGAGTCTGTCAAACCGGTCAGACAGGTCAGACCAGTCCGGCAAGTCCGGCTTCCCGTGTCCAGCGGAGTTTCCGATGAAGAAACTGCAGATTCTCGGAACAGGCTGTCCCACCTGCGCGCGTCTCGCGGAGTTGACGGAATACGCCGCGAAAGCGCTTCACCTCGAGTACGAATTGGAAAAGGTCACCAAAATCGAGGAGATTCTACGCTTCGACATCGCCGGGACGCCGGCGTTGGTCGTCGATGGGCAAGTCAAGGTATCGGGCCGTCTTCCTTCCGTAAATGAATTAAAACAAATGTTGGTGTAGCGTGGCTTCTGCGCAAAATTCGGACGGATCGAACCGCTCAGCCCGACTGGTCCGGCCAGTCCGGCGCACCGGCGCCTGTGGCGGATGTCCGTATGAATGCTAAGAACCTCCTGCGAAATCTTCTGCTGGTATTCGCCTGCGGGAGCGTGGTGTACCTGGTGGCGCAAGAAATCAGGGCCACCCGGCCCAATTCGACGGAAATTGAGGAGAAAGGGGCGCCTCCACGGGAAGAAACCCCGGGTTCTACGGTCATTGTCTACTACCTTTCGGAAGGCAAAGACTGCGCCGTGTGCGACAACCTTGAATCCTTTACGCTTGAAACGCTACAGACTTATTTCGCCTCCGAATTGGCATCGGGACGGCTAACCTGGCGATCCCTGGACATGGACGATCCCCAACATGCGCATTACGTGACCGATTTCAGCCTCTATACGAAGTCCGTGGTGCTGGCGGAAATGCGGGACGGCAAAACGGCTCGATTCAAGAACCTGGAGGACGTCTGGGACCACGTCTATGACAAGACCACATTCATCGAGTACATACGCACCGAAATTGCAGCATTTCTGGAACAGGTCCCATGAATGAAACCGCGGTGGCCACCGGGCTGGCTTTCTGGTTCGGACTGCTCACTTCCATCAGCCCCTGCCTCCTGGCGACCAATGTAACTGCCATCTCGTTCATTGCCCGCCGCGTCTCCCTGCCGCGTTACGTCCTGCTCTCCGGTATCTGCTACACCATTGGCCAGGCGTGCGCGTTCATTCTCCTTTCGGCGGCGCTCGTCTCAGGACTCCTCACGGTCCCGCTCGTTTCGCATTGGCTGCAGAAGTATCTGTTCCGCCTGCTGGGACCGGTGCTAATCGTGTGCGCGCTGTTCCTGCTGCAATGGCTCGTGCCGCACTGGGGCAGGGGCCGGCTCAAAGCGTGGGTGCAACAGTGGGCGGGAGACGGTGGGCTGTGGGCGGCGGCGCTCCTGGGCATCGTCTTCGCCATGTCCTTCTGCCCGACCACCGCGGCTTTGTTCTTTGGGAGCATGCTGCCGCTTGCAATCGCCCGTGAATCTTCCGTGTTGATTCCGCTCGTATATGCGGTCGGCGTGGCGCTGCCGGTCATCTCCTTCAGCCTCGTCATCGCCTTCGCGGCCCACCGCGTCGGCCTGATCTTCGAACGCATCGGCAGCTTCGAGCGCTATGCAAGGAATGGCACCGGCGCTATTTTCCTGCTGGTGGGAATCTACTTCACTCTCGCGTACACGCTGGGCCTCTTCTGACGGAACTGCCACCCCCGCTGCTTTCAGACTAACTCTGGACTTGTGCGTCCTTCGTGTCCTTTTGGTCCTTTGAGAATTCCCGCTACAACTCGATCCACGTGGTCGTGTGGCAGGCTTCAAGGTCTTCCTTGTTGCGGAAGGCAATCGCGGCTGTGGGACACGCCGCGACGCATTCCGCCGCTGATTTCACGAGCGCGTCGTCGAAGCTGTGGTCAAAGGGAACGCGGATCTCAAGATCGAAGCCGCGGCCGATCATGGCCAAGCCGATGTCCTCGCCGTGCTTCTCCGCAATCGCCACACACAGGCCGCAGCGGATGCATTTCCCGGGCTCAAACAGGATGTTGCCCCGGCCAATGATCCGGAAATCGCGCTCTTCGGTGGTCAGGTACTTCTTCTTTTCGGCGCCGTAATCGGTGGCCCACTTGCGCAGCCCGCACGACACGCGCTTGCGGCAATCGCAGTGCAGGCAGCGGCCCGCCTCCACGCGCGAATCGAGCAGGGGACCATCAATCGTTGAGACCGGCAAGGATTCCTTGTTTTCATTGTGCTCGCGCATGTTTTCCATTTCCGCGCGCTGCATCTTGCCGATCTTGCTCTCGAAAAACTCTGGTTCCTTCGTGACCGTAATGCTGCTGAGGTATTTGTCCGCCCAGACGCCCGCGGTCTTGCCATTACCGACCGCCTTCACCGTCAGCTTGTGTTCTTTGGCCTCGAAAATCTTCCCGCCGGGCTTGGCCACGCCGTTGCACGCCACAATGACCGCATCAAATTCCTGGAGGATCGCGTCCAGATCGCCGTTGCCGTTGATCTCGCTCTTATAGCGGAAATCGACCCCCAGCCGCGTGACCGACTCGATTTCCGCGTCCAAAACGTGCTTGGGCAACTCTTCGTCCTTCAACTTGCGCAGCTTGCCGCCCGCCTTTTCTTCCTTCTCGAAAATGACAACACCGTGCCCCTTCTTGCGCAGCACCCAGGCGGCCGCCATGCCGGTGCAGCCGCCGCCGATAATGGCGATGCGGCGGCCGGTGTCCGGGGGACACTCGAGCAGTTCCGGGTTCTCTTTGCGCGCGCGCTCGGAAACGTTGCGGTGCAATGTCCGGATCTTCATGGTCTCGTCGTAGGCCTTGCGGCGGCAGGGATTCTCGCACGGCGCCGGGCAGACATGCCCGAGCGTGCCCGGAAACACCAAGCCGTTGGTGACCGTGTACGCCGCGCCGTCGAGATCGCCCTCGTAGATCTGGCGCATCATCACGGGGATGTTCATCGAGGCCGGGCAGGTGTGCGTGCAGGGGGCCTCGCAATCGCCGATGTGCTCGCTGATGATGAGTTCGAGCACCTCTTTGCGCGAGGCGCACACGTCGCCGGCGTCGGTCTCGACACGCATCCCGTCCTGCACGATGGTCGAACACGAGGGCACCAATTGGCCGGTGCGCAGGTCGCGCACGACGCACAGCATGCACGAATTCATCGGCCGCACGCCTTCCCAATAACACAACGTGGGCACTTCTATTTCGAGCTGCCGCGCGGCGTGCAAAACCGACGTGCCGGGCGCCACTTCGATCTCGTGGTTGTTAATTACGATTTTAGGCAAAGCTCCCGCTCCTCCTTCGTGCGCGATCCGGCTTTAATGGCATCCACGGGGCACGCAACGAGGCATGCATCGCAACGGGTGCAGGTGTCCAGGTGAATGTAGTGCATCTTGAAGGGTTGGGAATCGATGCAATCGACGGGACACGCCTGGGCGCAGAGCGTGCAGCCGATGCAGTTGTCATTGACCCAATAATCGATCAGCGGCTTGCACTTGCCGGCCGGGCAAAAGCCTTTCACATGCGCCTCGAACTCCTCGCGGAAATAGCGCAGCGCCGTGAGCACCGGGTTGGGCGCGGTCTTGCCGAGACCGCACAGGCTCTGGGCCTTGACCACCTTCCCCAATTCTTCGAGATATTCCAGGTCGCATTCCCGGCCTTTCCCTTCGGTGAGGCGGGTGAGCATCTCGCGCAAACGCATGGTGCCGATGCGGCAGGGCGCGCATTTGCCGCAAGACTCGGATTGGGTAAAGGACAGGAAATACCGGCACATTTCGACAATGCAGTCAGAGTCGTCCAACACGACCATACCGCCGGAGCCCATCATGGCGCCCGCTTCGGCGAGGGCCTCATAGTCCACCGGCGTGTCGCCCATCGAAGCCGGAATGCAACCGCCGGACGGCCCGCCCACCAGGATGGCCTTGAACTTGCGCCCATCGGCAATGCCGCCGCCGATGCCCTCCACAATCTCGTTGATCGTGATGCCCATCGGCACTTCAATCAGCCCACCGTGCCGGATCTTGCCCGCAAGCGAGAAGACCTTGGTACCCTTGCTGCGTTCCGTGCCCAGCTTGGCGAATTCGGCGGCGCCGTTGCGGACAATCCATGAGATGAGCGACAGCGTTTCGACATTGTTGATCAGGGTCGGGCGGCCATAAAGGCCCTGAATGGCCGGATAAGGCGGACGGATCGACGGCATGCCGCGGCGCCCCTCGAGCGAGGCAATGAGCGCGGTTTCCTCGCCGCAGACAAACGCCCCGGCGCCCTCCTTCACTTTCAGGCGCAACGATCTGCCGCTGCCCAGGATGTTGTCCCCAAGCAGCCCGGCCTGCTCGCAGTCAATGATGGACTGGCGGATGCGCTTCGTGGCCAGCGGGTATTCCGCGCGGATGTAGAGATAGCCTTCTTCCGCGCCGACCGAGAAAGCCTCGATCAGCATCCCCTCGAGCACGCGAAACGAATACGACTCCAGAATCATGCGATCCATGAACGCACCGGGATCGCCTTCGTCGCCGTTGCAGATGATGTACTTCAGGTCTCCCGGCGCATCATGCACGAACTGCAATTTCTTCCCGGTGGGAAATCCCGCGCCGCCGCGCCCGCGCAGGCCGCTGGCGCTGATTTCGTCGATAATCTGTTGCTGTGTCCACCCCGCTCCGGGTGGTGGCGGGTCCGGCAGGCCGCCCTTGTGGCGTGCCAGGAGAATCCGGCCCTTGTAGTCGCCATAGAGCACCTTCTCGAGCGCGTGAAACCCGCCCTTGCGCAGGTACTCATCGAGCGAGGCCGGATCCAGCGCACCGCGGTGTTCCGTCGCAATGTGGTGTTGGCCGCCCAGGAACGTGGCCACGCGCTCGTCGCGCAGGTCCCCTTCGTGGCGTTCCACAATGTCTCGGCTGCCGACCCCGCCGTAGACGTGTTCTGTCCAACGCAGCACCGAGGCGCGCAGACCGGAGATCACGTTCTTGGGCTTGAAATGCCGCGCGATGATCTGGGAAACATCCTCCTCGCGCACCTTGACGTAAAGCGAGGAGCCCTCGCCTTCCTTGATAATCTCGATTACTGGCACCTGGTGGCACATGTGCACGCAACTTACATGTTTCACGGGCACATCGGACGCGAGTTCCGCGAGCGCGCGCTCGATCTCCACTTCAATCCGGTCCGTGCCGCCCGCAACACAACAGGAGTCAAGACCGATACGGATCTCGGCGCCGTTGTCCCGGACTTTGCGGTGGAGTTCCGTCTTGCCGTTTCCTTCTGCGATCTCGCGCTTCTTGAAATCACGCAGAATGCTTGGCACGGAGTCTGCCCCCGCGTGCGCATAGGTCACGCCATCGATCTGCATGGCAGGCGCGAGCGAACAGCAGCCCAAGCAAGCGACTTTCCGAATCGTGAACTCGCCCTTGGGATCCGTGTCGCGCCCCTTGGCCATACGCAGTTCCGTGCTCATGGCCTCGTGCACGTCTTCCGCGCCCTTCACGTGGCAGGCCGTGCCGTCGCACAGGCTGATCACATGCTTGCCGACCGGGTCGCGCCGGAATTGGGAATAGAAGGTCGCCACACCCTCGATGGACGCGGGCGTAATATCAGTTTGCTCGCAGACCCGCATGAGCGCGGGCGTGGGCAGGTAACGGTACCGGGACTGAATGGCCTGCAGGATCGGAATGACCGCCTCGGGTCCCCGGCCGTGGGTCTCGACGATGCGGTCGATTTCCGCGGAATCGACTTCTGTGGCGAGCAGCGCTTCAGCCATGGCTCGACTCAATGCAGTAAAGATGTCCTGTCGAACGCAAATAGATTTTGCCATCCAGATACGCCGGCGTGGCAAAGGTGCCCTCCCCAACATTCAGCGTCGCCAGCAGGGCGAAATCACTGCCGGCCTGGACAATGTACATCTTGCCCTCGGTCCCGAGGATGAAGACTTTGTCTCCTACAAGCACAGGCGAAGAATAGAAGCTCTCGGCCAGTTCCTCAACCCACAATTCCGTGCCCGCCTTTGTATCGAGTGCCACCAACTGCCCGGCCGACGTGGCGAAGTACACGCGCTCGCCGTCAAGTACGGGGCTGGAGACTTCGGGCAAGAAACTGTCGTATTGCCAGGCAATCTCGGGCTGAATGGCCTCCGCCGTGCCATTCAACTTGATCAGCGAAGCGGTGGCGTATTCATTGGCGGCGAAAACCACGCCGTTCCCATAAGCGGGCGAAGGGGCCACTTCGCCGCCCAAACATTCCTGCGACCACAGCAGTTTGCCGGTGTCCGGCGCGTACCCGTCCACCGTCGCTTCAGAGTTCAGGATAAGCTGCGGGCCGAAGGACGTCCGCGCGAGGATCGGCGACGCCCACGAAATCGTCTTGCGCTCGGCTTCCCACGCTTCCTTTCCGGTGGCCAAGTCAAAGGCCAGCAACCGCGCCTTCGAGTTATCGTCGCGCTGCACATAGAGAAGATTTCCGTATGCCAAGAGCGACGAGGCATGCCCGTAGTGGTTGTCCGGCAATCCTATGTTCAATCCCCAAACGAATTCCCCCTCGGCAGTGTACGACGCCAAATCTCCATTCGCGAAGATCGCAAACACCTGCTTGCCATGCACGGCCATGGACGGCGCGGCGAAACCGGCCTCTTCATTGACCTTGGGCGGCTCTGCCGGCGTGCCTTGAAAACGATCCAGCGTCTTCTTCCAAACCAGTTCACCAGACTCAGTATCGTAACAATAGACTTCGCGCGTCGTCTCGTTCGCACCGGAAAAGTACAGCCGGTTCTCCCAGACCACCGGCGAATTATGGCCGGGCAGTTGGGTTTCGGTTTTCCATTTCACCCCAGTCCCCGCGGCGAGGTCCCATTGCGTCGGCGCGCTTGTGAAGTGGGCAACGCCCGTGCTGCCTGGCCCGCGAAACGTGGGCCAATTCAGTTCCATCGCCTCCCAGGCCGGCGTTTCAATGGCCTTGGCAATCCCCTCGGGAGATGCCGCGGCCTGGGCCTCGGTGGCGGCGTTCTGCGCACTGGTTGCGGCCGGTGGAGCCTCCAGAATCCGGGCGTCGACCGTCGAGTAGATGGCGCCTTCCGTCAGCAGGGCCGTCATCATGCCCACCCCCAGCAGTCCCACACCCCCCCAGGCAATCAACTGCCGGGACTGGGCAAAGGCCAGAAACTCCTTCTCCGCCGTGGGCGTTTCGGCGAGCTTGGGCAGATCTCGTTTCCAGCGCATCATGTACTTGAACGCGATGAGAAACAGCGACACGCCCACCAGAAGCATGACGGCGCCCACGCGCAGATGGGTCTGCGTCGTGAAAAAGGCCTTGCGCGTCAACAAGTCCAGATCGCGAATGCGCTGCGCCAGCGCGGGGTCCTCTTCCGGCAGCGCCGCGTATTCCTGCCGCATTTTCGTGATCATTTCGTTATTTACCGGATCGGCCGCGCGAATTTGCATGTAATTCACGACGAGCAGGAGGAAGACAATTAGCGAAAAAAAGCCGGAGACGACCGTCACCGCCAAGGACAACCGGTACAGAAAATCGCTTTGCTCAAATTCCCGTTTCTCTAACATCAGGACGCTACCCGCTTAGGTTCCACGGGACAATAGGGATAGCAGCGTCCGCAACTGAAGCACGTCTCCTTGTGCGGCGTGTAGACCTCGCGTTTGGGCACCGTGGACAGTTCAATCAATTTAAGACAAATAATCAGCGCCATAAATCCCCCTAACCAAGCCCCCGCTTTCTTAAACACATCCCGCAGGCCGAGTGCCTCGCCATGCAGGGTCTCGACGGTCTTCTCGCTGGCCCGAAACGTGCGGCTTTCCAGGATGTCACCCTGGACCCGCCCCAAGTCTTCCAATGCAACACGCTCGCTGAGCGCCACCGTCGGATGCACCCGCGAAAGCGGCTCATAGATCGAGTAGCCCCCCACCGCACCCATGGCAATGATGAGCGGCGATGCAAACAGGATGTAGCGCAAACGCCGTTTGCCCTTAATGGGATCCTCCACCAGATGGGCGGGCGTGGGCATGTCAATCGCATTGTAGGGGCAAGAGTTTTCACATAGCCGGCAGCTCACGCACGGGGACGGCGGAATGTCGAGATGCCATTTGCTGAAGCGGGACATCCAGCCGAGCAGCACCCCATACGGACAGAGAAACCGGCAATAGGGCCGGGCGATAAATACCCCCAAGAGCAGTATAACGCCGCCGGCCAGGAGCATGCCATAGCTGTGGCCCAGCCGGTACAGACCCACAAATGGATCGTAACGGCAAATCAGGAAACCCGCGCCCGTGGCGACGCCCACGGTCGCCAGTCCGAGATACAAGTAACGTCCCAGACCCAGGGTCCGGTCTAACGCCGGAGAGATGCGAATGGGGGCAATGGCCACCAGTTCCTGAATGGCGCCCAGCGGACAGACCGAGGCGCAGAAGACACGGCCAAAGAACAGCGAAAAGAGCAGGGGCATCACAAAAAACGACAAGACTACAATCGACACACCGACGTCCGGCACAAAAATCCCCGCGAGCACGTTTTGCGTCGAGCCGACTGGGCAAATGCATCCTGTGCGGTAAAACCCGAAATAGGCCAGGGAAAAAATGCTCATCAGAAACAGGCCCCGCCGCGAGCGGGCGCGAAACACCAGCCACGTCGTAATGCACAAGGCCGCAAACAGCATGAGGGCGTCGAAGACACCATTCGTGGTCGCCGGTGCGGGCGTATAGAGATCCGGAATGCGGTATTCCGTCTGGAAGTCCGGCGGCGGGAAACGCATCTCCGCGGCGTTACCCGGGAGGCTGGCCAGCAACACGCCGCCGATAAAGAGCCATAAGAGCATCGACACGGCGTTCCGAGGAAGCAATGGTGGCAGAAGCCCTGGGTCGTCATTCCCGCGAAGGCGGGAATCCAGAGAGGCGCAAGCCAGTTCTTCAACCAGATTTATACGAGTCCTTCTCATGCGGGGTGTTGCACCGTTTTCTCTTGCGGTTCCTCGCCTTTCCGCACCGGAATGGTGGTCTCCACGCCGCCGGTCAGGTAGATATAAGGGGTCGAAGCGGGCACCCGGCTGAAGGAGTCCGAAGGGCACGCCTTCGCGATCGAGCACTCGTTGCAATTGATGCAAATGTCCTGGCGAATTTGCAGGTAAAAAGAAGCGTTGCCGAAAACCAGGCACGCCTTCACGCACTTGGCGCAGCCAATACACCGCTCCTCGTCGATGACGTATTCGTAGTATGGGTCTTCAATGTACGTGCGTTTGATGGCGGCCGTCGGGCAGAGCTGGTTTTCCGCGCCGGTGTCCCGCCCACGCGAGCCGGGTTGGAGGTACCCGAAGCACAGGTCGCAGTAGCCGCAGATGTTGAACTGGTTCATGCACTTCACGGCGGAAGGGTTCAAGACGCAATGCGTGGAGCACCGCCCGCACTGCGTACACTTGTTCGGATCGAGTTGCCACACTGTGCCTTCGGTCTTGTCGCCCACGGCCGCATACGCCGCCCCGGCAAACGTCACCGCCGCGGCGCCGCGCATGAAATCACGCCGGTCGAGTTTCGTCAGCTCGCTCATGAGTCAACTCCTTCTTACAGACGCGGCGTCCGGGCCGCGTCCCACCTGCGCCAGGTCTTGCTTTTCCGGCAGTGAACACCCGTTGTACGCCCAACATGAATCACAATAATTGTGGTTAAAACACTCGCTCACGTCGCGCCGGCCATGAAGGGCCGCCGCGCCGGCGCCCGCCAGACCGGCCAACAGGCCCGCGCGCCCGAGATCGTGCAGAAATTCATGTCTGCTGAGCAGTTTTTCCATCACCGGCCCCTTTCTCTGTAAAGACGCGTACGGATTCGGTCTTCGGGTCGAGCACCAGGATACGGCCCGCGGCGTCCACCGCGAGATCACGCACCGACTGCTGCCGCGGGAACAATTTGGACCCCGCGATCAGTTCAATGAATTCCCCCGAAGTCACGTCATAGCGCTTTACGCGGACAAGGCCCTTCTCACAGGTAATCAACTCGCCCCGCTGCGTGAAAGCAATTTGCGTCGGATTGCAGCAACCGGAAAAGCCGCTGAGTTCAAGCGTGGGGTGGTACCACGAAGTAACAATGTCGCCGTTCTCCCGATACCGTTCCAGACCGAGCTTGCCGGGATTCGCGACCCACAGATCACCGTCCGGGTTCACGGCAAGATCCAGATACGGACTCGGCGCTTCGATGCCCGGAATGTCGCGGGCGGCATCTTTCTTGCCAATGCGCGCCAGAACATTGCCTTGCCAGTCGCAACGCAGGACAAGGCGATTGCCGGCATCAGCGACAAACACGCTGTCCTTCTGGGCGGCGATTGAGGTCACGAAACTGTGGGCGCCGAAGCTCGCCCACGTCGCCTGTGGATTGCCGTCCCGGTCAAGGATTTCGATGTGCTCGGTCATGCCGAGCAGAATGGCGCCATCGGGAGCGACCGCTACGCAGTTTGGAGTGCCGGTAATCTGGAACCGTCTTGCTCCAGCATGGTTCTCGCCGATGACCGCGACCGCGTTTTTGCCGGCAACGTACAAATCACCGTCGTGCACTGCCATTGCCCGCGGATTTTCCATCACCAGCCGTATCGGGGGCGCTTCCTCGTAACGGGTTTCAATGCGATCCAGTTCCTCATACACCTTGACGTCATAATTCAGGTTCAACCCCGGCTCTGGGTGCTGGCCCGACCCGAGCAGCACAAAATACGCCGCCCCAATGCCCACGACGACCACGCCGACGAGCCAAGGGTGCTTGGTATTGAGTACTTGTTCCTTCATGCTATGAAGTGTTCCGGCTGTCCCTGTTGTCTTTCATCTGTCCGTGTCTAGCTCGCCGTGCCCGCGCCCAATTCAACACACGCCAGGTTGTTCATATCGCGGAGGAGCAATCGGCTCCCCGCCAGTGCCAGCGGGCCCCAGGCATCATGTCCGTGCAGGATTTCCGCGTGGCCCAATAGGCTATATCCGGGTTTCGTGGCATCGAGCATGGTCAGCGCGCCTTCGTCATCCAGGATTAAGAACTTGCCGTCGGCCAGCAGGAACGGCCCCAAGCCGAAGCGGTTGTCCGCGCCGCTCGACCAGACGGTAGTGCCGTCTGGCTTCATGCACACAAACTGGCCTTTGAGCGCCCCGGCATCCTTGGGCATGATCCCGTAGAGCAATCCCTCGTGAAAGATGGGCGTCTGTTGTTCGCATGACAGGATCTGATCCGGCGTCTTGTCGTAGACTACTTCCACCCCCATCCCGCCGGCCGTCGCCTGAACTTTGAGCAGACGGCTGCCCTTCCCATAGCCGGCCGTCACGAAGATCAGGTCTTCTCCGGCCTTGACGGGCGAAGGTGCCACCACCTTGGCGTCCCAGGGGAGGTCCCACAACAGCTTTCCCGAGGAATCCGGCTCCGCCGAAACACACGCGGTGCCGCCCAAGGCCGAATAGAGGTACACCTTGCGCCCAAGGAGCGTCATCGGGATGACCGAGGAGTGGGACATCTTCCAGCCGCGGGGATTGGGCGTCTGCCACAAGACCTTTCCTGTTTCACACGCCACCCCAATCAGGAGGGCACTGGCGCCACAGGGCGCGATAACCGCCACGTCGTTGTCGATGAACGGACATTGCCCCGAGTACCAGAGGGGCACCTCGGTGCCGAAGTCCTTCGTCAGGTCGATGCCCCAGCGGAAATCGCCGCGGGCCGCATCAAGGCAAACCACATGGCACTTAGGTCCGACTGTTACCACGTATCTGTCCGTCACGGCCGGGATGGTGCGAGACATGCCGTGATTACGCTTGATATTGATGTCGTAGGAGCGCCGCCAAATCTCTTTCCCGTCTTCCAGCGAGAGGCAGCGGACGGCGTCGGCGCGCTTTTCCACGTCGTAGTCCATCAAGTAGACACATCCATTCAACACGGTGGGCGCTGCATAACCGTCTCCCACGGGGACTTTCCACACCACTTTCGGCCCGCCTTCCGGCCAGGAATCGGCGAGGGACGTCGGGTCCGTGGCAATGTTCGACGCCGCGGGGCCACGAAAGGACGTCCACGCGCCGGGAAGACTGGCGGGGTGCCCGTCCGATTTCTGAAAGACGCCCGCCAGGTTTATTTGAGCGGCTTTCGAGGGATCGACCGCCGGGCGGCCATCATGACCCGGTACCTCCGCCTCAAGCAGCCACGCGGGATGGTAGACAAGCCAGGAATAGAGCGCGGCCATTCCGGCAAATACAAGGAGGCCAGGCAGTCCAATCAGCACTGCCGAGCGTGTCCTCGGATTTTGTCCGATAGCACCTAAATCTAGAGCTGTCAAGGACATAAAATGAAGTTTCCGTTAACGCAGAGTTTGCCGCGAAAGCACAGTTCAGGCCACGCAGCCTCCTCTGAGTCTGTTGTCCGGATACAGAAACTCAGAAATTGCAACAAATGAAATATATCTTTCCTTCCCGGCACTGGCACTGGGAAAATGGCACCCGGCGCCATGGCGCCCGGCGCCGCATCGCACCGGGAGCTCATGCCTTGACACGGCCACGAGTCTGGACCCGCAGAACGCAGGCCGTCTAAGTGACCATCAATCTCGCGCGCCGGTTACACCTGCCCCGCGCCGATTGTCCCTAAAGTGCTTTCAGTGCTGATTTTACCTCATTTCCCTCCTCAATGGCACGATACAACGTTCTGTTGAACTCCGCCAAGGCGGGATCGGCCCCAGCGGACAGCGTCTGCAACAGCAGGATCAAGGCCGGCTGCTCCAAATCGTCAAAGCTCCTGTAGGTAACATACGTAACTTTCCAGCCATCGCTCGTGCCCACGACCCCTTTGTCGTACGGCCGCTTCGCTTCCCCCATGAATTCTGAAGTGCGGACGGCTTTCCGCAATGCTTCGCCCGACGACGGCACCAGCAGGCTGGCTATATTCGCAACCTCATTAACAGCCTCCTGCATGGCCGATGCCGAGGGGGAAGGCGCCAAGGCCCGAGGCGTAAGCCAGATGATCGCCGTTTCCAAGGACTCGCCGGCGCCGATCAAGTTCATGAAGCACTGGAACTCGGGTAGTGGCTTTGTATAACCCGCAATCTGCCGGCCCGAAAGCGATTGCCGGTCGAGAGGTTTGTAGGCTTTCGACTCCGCCAGGGCGCCCGCCTCGCCGAGGGTTTCCACCGCCATCGCGGGAATTTGGGCGTGCGAGTTCCGCCAGGCGAGATAGCCAACGCCGCCAACAATGAGGAAAATGACGCAAACTATTTCAAACCATTTCTCACGTGTGATCTTCCGTTGATGTACTGGCTCCGGTGCCGGCGGCGGCGCGGGATAGGGCAGTGCTTTTCCTGTTAAGGGGTCGAACATACGGGCGGTCTTGCTCCCAGTTCCTCTGGCTGGCCCTTACCCTCTGCCCGCGGACACGCGGAAAGATCCAGCCCGTCAACCATGTATTCGGCGCGTCATGTGGATCGCGTCAGCCGCCGCCGCATAGAATTGCGCGCCGAAGACTAACATGGGTTTCAGCCTGGCCGTAAACCGGCACGACACTGCGCGGGTCTTGAGTACAATGCGCAAGACAATTCTAACCATTTACTACACCGCCCTGGTAATTGCCGGAGCATCGCTGCTGTATCTGCTCTTCATCTTTGGCCACACAGAGACGGCGCCGCTGCCACGCGTGCTCACCACGGCCGGCGTGGCGGCAGTGAGCGCGCTCGTGGCAGGCATATTGCAGTGGGCCGGACTTCCAAAAACCGAAGACCGAAAAGAAGAGAAGTAACAGATCCCACGAGTAGTCGCACCGAGTAGTCGAGCGCTCGCCGAGCGCGCGACTGAACTGCGCGCAGTCTTTGGTCATTGACGCCGCTCAAAGGCACTACGGTGTTCGTGTAAGAAAGGAGCTCGTGTTGCTTATGGCCTTGCGTATCCGCCGACTTGCGCTCACGCTTGTGATGCTGGCAACGCTCGCGCAGCCTGCGGCCCTTGCCGCGGATGCCCCACGGTCTGGCTGGCCCGAGTTTCGCGGCCCACTAGGCAACGGGCACGCCCCGGCGCCCAAGGCGGCAGACGCGCCGGCCGTCCCGCTGCAATGGAGTGAGACGGAAAATGTCGCGTGGAAGACCCCCATACCCTTCCGCGGCTGGTCCACACCGGTGGTCCTGGAGGGCAAGATCTGGATCACGACGGCCACCGAGGAAGGGCACGACTTCTATGTGCTGAGTGTGGACGCGGCCACCGGGGAAATCCTCCTCAACAAGCAACTCTTCCACGCCGACAACCCGGAGCCGCTCGGGAACAACGTGAACTCCTATGCCTCCCCGACGGCAGTGGTCGAGCCTGGCCGCGTCTACGTCCATTTTGGGAGCTACGGGACGGCTTGTTTGGATACAGGCTCTGGCGAAGTCCTCTGGCAACGCCAGGATCTGCCCTGCCGCCACTTCCGGGGGCCGGGCGCCTCTCCAATCCTGTTCGAGAACCTGCTCATCCTCACCATGGACGGGGCCGACGTGCAGTATGTCGCCGCGCTCGAAAAGACCACGGGGGAGACCGTCTGGCGGACGGACAGGACGACAGCCTGGATAGACTTGGACGAAAACGGCCAACCAAAGCGGGAAGGCGACTTTCGCAAGGCGTTCACGACGCCACTCGTGATAGACGCAGCGGGAAAGAAACAACTGATTAGTCCGTCTTCCTACACCATTTATTCCTACGACGTGCGTACAGGCCAGGAGATCTGGCGCGGCGTCCACACCAGTTATTCCCCCGCGTCCCGGCCGCTGTTCGACGGGAAACTGCTGTTTGTGCCCACGGGCCGGGGCAAAAGTGAACTCTGGGCCATCCGTCCGGACGGCGCCGGCGACGTGACAGCCACCCAGGTGGTGTGGAAACTCGACGGGCCGGCCATTCCCCAGGAACCTTCGGGCATATTGGTCGATGACCTGTTGTATCTCGTCAGCAATCAAGGGGAGGCCACCTGCGTCGATACGGCCATGGGCGCCCCGCTCTGGAGCGAACGGCTCGGCGGCAACTACGTGGCCTCGCCGGTATACGCGGCCGGGCGGCTGTATTTCGGCAGCATGCAGGGAAAGACAACGGTGCTGAAACCGGGCCGCGCCTATGAAATACTCGCGACAAACACCTTGGGCGGAGGGTTGGACGACGGATTCATGGCGTCCCCCGCCGTCGTGGACGACGCGCTCTATCTGCGCACCAGGACCCACCTGTACCTGATTCGGGAAGGAGCAAAGCCCGCCGAGTAACTGTTCAGTCGTGGGCGCCTGTCCGCCTCAGTTTTTGGATTTATAAACGGGAGCTACGCAGGTCGCATTTGCAGTGGAAGTGCCTGAAGGTCGCTCACCGCTTGCCTCCTGGCCGGACCCTAGGATATCGTTGCCGCACCGGAAGACGATTCGCAAGTATCCAACGGAGACGGCTTGGTGCTATTGCAGGGCCATGACATCTTGGCGTTTACTTACGCGGATTGGCACGCAAGTTGGAGCACCCCCCAACAGATTATGTCGCGCCTGGCGCCCCAGAACCGAGTCCTCTTCGTGGACCAGCCGCGCTCCTTTCTCTATGGGATCAAGCGGCCCGATCCGCAAGGGGCCGGCGTCTGGCAGGGGCCGCGGCTCCAGGAGGTACGGCCCAACCTGCTTGTCTACCATCCGCCTCACTGCTTCCTGCCCGTGGGCCGGCTGCCACTCAGCCTGGCCAAGGTGACGCTGCGGCTGAATGGACGCCGTCTCGCCCGTTTGGTGGGCAAGCAGATGCGGAAGCTGGGCATCCGCCGGCCCATCCTCTGGAACTTCTCGCCGCTCCATGGCAAGGCCGTGCCACACCTGCCCCGGCGCCTCGCGATATATGATATTTGTGATGAGTGGGCGAGCTATGTCCCCGATCGGAGCGGTAAGGAGGTCCTGAGGTGGATCGAGGAAGCCCTTACACGCCAGGCGGATCTGGTCTTTGTCGGCTCGGAGAACATGTTGCAGAAGCGGGCCGGGCTGAACCCGGAGATGCATGTGGTTTACCATGCGGCGGACTTTGCGCACTTTTCTCGGGCCGCCTCGCCCAATACCGCCGTGCCGCGGGACTTGGCGGGCCTCCCCCGCCCTATCATTGGGGCCATCGGCGTGATGGATTGCGCGCGGTTTGACGTGGATCTCGTGGCGGCAGTGGCGGCGGCCCGGCCTCAGTGGTCCATTGTCTTGGTGGGACCGGCGCGGCCAGGTCTGGATCTGACTCGACTTAAAGCGTGTGCTAATGTATACTTACTTGGAAACCGGGCGGTGGAGGAATTGCCCGCGTACCTGCGCGGAATGGACGTGGCCCTGATTCCTTATCAGATGAATGACGCGACGGCCAATATTTACCCGCTTAAGTTGCAGGAGTATTTGTCCGGTGCGAAGCCGGTGGTCAGTCCGCCGTTGCCTTCGGTGCGACCGTATGGGAACGTCGTGTATTTGGCGGACGGACCGGAGGAATGTGTGAAAGCTGTCGAGCGGGCGTTGGCGGAGGACACCGCGGAGCGGCGGGAAGCGCGGCAGGCGGTGGCGCGTGAGAATTCCTGGGAACAGCGCGTCGAGGAGAAATCGAGGCACGTGCTGCGGAAGCTACAGGATAAGATGGCTGCGGAAGGAGCGAACGCCGTATGAGCACCTATGTACGTGGCGGTCTGGCGAACAGTCCACTGTTTTTCGTGGTGATGATGCTGTTCACCCTGACCCTGGCCATCTCTGTCATCGTGGTGCAGCACCAGGCCGTGTTTCTGCTGGTGGGCACGCTGTTCTTCATCCTGTTCGTGAGCTACCCGGTGGTGGGCGTGTACTTCACGACCGCGCTGCTGCTGCTCTCGGGCTCGCATGGCATCGTGGGCTACGTGGGGGACAGTTCAGATCTAGCGGTCACCTTGTCCAAGCTGAGCGGCACGGCGGCGCTGGTGGCCTGGATGATCAATGTCTTGATGAAGAAGATCCCCTTTGCCGTGAACTGGGTGGCGATCTGGCTGTGCGCGTTCTGTGGCTGGGCGCTCATGGGCACGGCGCTGGCCCCGGATGTAGTCAAACAGATGCCGGAGTGGGTGCGCCTGGTCACGATCCTCGGGTTCTATCTGCTGGCCATCAACGCGCTGCACACACCGCGCGCTGTCCACATTTATGTTGTAATTCTGGTCCTCTGCGGGTTCTTAATGTCGCTCGTGGCCGTGGCGCAGTACCTGTTCCCGCAACTCCAGGTGAGCGGCGAGAAGGCGTGGTCATCGCTCGGGGCGGTGGACGCGGCGTTTATCGACACGGAGTCCCTGCAGGGCGGGCCGGCCATTCGCGCGTCGGGGCGGGCGGGTCACTCGAATTGGCTGGCGTTCACCGTGCTGCTGATTCTGCCGCTCAACCTGTATTGGTACTCCGTCGTCCGCGCCAAGACGTTGAAGCTGTTCATCATCGCGTCTGTGGTGCTGCAATTGTGCGCGCTCATCTTGACCTTCACGCGCACGGGATTCCTCATCGGCGTCGTCCTGGCCGTGCTGATGCTGATGAAGAAGATGGTGAAGTTGACGCCGCAGCGCTTTTTTGGCTTCCTCGTGGCGGTCGCGCTTGTGTACATGCTGGTGCTGCCCTCATCTTACAAAGAGCGTGTGTTCACCCCGAAGCAATACGCGAAGAGCACGTCGGTCCAGAGCCGGCTCCAGTTGCAGGAATCCGCGACGGCTTATGCGGTGGAGAACCCCTTGTTTGGGCTGGGGATGGGCGGCTTTGGTTTCAACTTTATTCAAGAAACTAACACGACCGCCCTGACCATGAAGTACATGGTGCAGCACCAGCAATGGAACCCGGTCTTCGTGGGCACGCACAACATGTACCTCGAGATCCTCGCCAGTACCGGCTTCCCTGGCCTGATCATGTTCATCTGCTTCTATGTGCTCATGGTGCGCAAGTTGTTTGTGCTCGAGCAGGAATATGAGCAAGAAGGCGACACGCAGGGCGCGGCCCTGGCCTCTGCCTTGTTCATCAGCCTCGTGGGCTTCATGCTTTGCTCGGTGTTCCTGCACGCGCTGACCCAGAAGATCTGGTGGATGATCGCCGCGGCCGCCACCGTGCTGCCGCTGTACGAGATGTCCTTCAAGGGGCAGGTCGTGACGCGGTTCCACGCCACGACCGAAGACCCGAAGAGCCTCCAGCCCGTTGCGGCCTTGCCATCGCCTTGACAGGGACAACTGGACAGCAGGGACAAGGGAAGAGCGATCTACGTAGCTCCCGTTTGAAACGGGAGTGGGCTGGCACCCATGACTGAATGGCTACGGCAGAGTAAGGCGGGGTAGTGTGGCGCCGGTCAATGTTCTTTATCTCATCCGCACGTGGGCACTGGGGGGCTCGCACACGATAGTGCGGCTGCTGATGAAGCACCTGCCGAAAGACGAGTTCAACATCATCACCGTGCCGTATGACGCGCCGGGGGATGGGGACGAGCGGTTTATCGAGTCGGTCCGGCGGCAGGGGGACGACGTAGCGCCGGAACGGATCCCCTGGAAGTCGCGCGAGAACTGGTTCCAGGCGCGCGCGAGGGTGGCGGAACTCATCCGGAAGTACGACATCCAGCTTATCCATTGCCACGACACGCACTCGAACGTGCTCGTGGGGCTGGGGCGCCGCCGCTGGCCCTGTGCCTGCATTGCGAGTCCTTACGGGTGGTGGCAGGCGCCCTGGCACGTGCAGGCCCATGTGTATCATTGGGTGGAGAAGAACCTGGCCCTCCCTCACTTCGAGCGCGTGTACACCGTCTCGCAGGACATGAAGCGAAAGATTATGCGGGGCCGGACGCCCGAATCACGCATCCGCGTCATTCATACGGGGCTGGATCTGGCGTTCCTTGAGCAGGGCCAGGCGCGGGAAACGGTCCGGCGCGCGTCCGGTTTTGATGCCCAGCAGGTGGTCGTGGGCACCGTCAGCCGCCTCTTCCGCGAAAAGGGACATAAGTATCTACTGGACGCGCTGCACCTGCTCCGGGACGAACACCCAGAACTGCGCGCGTTGATCGTCGGCACCGGCGACCAGCGGACGGCGCTTGAGACTCAGGCGCGCACGCTGGGAATGGGCGACCGCGTGATTTTCACTGGATTCTATGACGACTTGCCCGGGGCGTTGCGCGCCATGGACATCTTTTGCCAGCCGAGCATTGATCACGAGGGGTTTCCCACTGCCGTGCTCGAGGCCCAGGCGGCCGGTCTGCCGGTCATTGCGTCGGACATCGGGGGAACGGTCGAAACGATAGACCCGGGCGTCACGGGGCTGCTCGTGCGTCCCGCCAACGCGGCGGCCCTGGCCGGAGCACTCCGGCAGCTCGTCGCGGATCCCGGCCGGCGTCAAGCGATGGGCGCGGTGGCCCGCCCTTGGATCGAACGCAGCTTCACCCTGCAAGCGATGATAAGCCAAATGATCCAGACATATGAGGAAGCGATGGCCGAGTATCGGACGGGACGGAGAAGGACCTGAAGGCAACGGCGGCAGGTAGAGGAGAAGTACTGGGGCACCCTTAACCGGATACTGTCCCCAATTAGGATCAGGGAGAGGGATCATGGCGCCCAATAAGCTCTGTTTTTTGATCTTGTTCCTCTACGTCTGGGTTGATGCAGGAGGCTTGCCAGCGGATGGAGCCGTAGACACGTCAGTACCGCCTAGTGGGGCCGTGAACGCGCCGCCGGCGTTGCACGTGGAGACGGACCGCGACCGGGCACGAATCCTGGAACTGGGCTGGGACACGGAGGGGGGAAGCCGCTCCCGCGAGAATCTCTTGCGCGCGCCCGTCGAACTTCGCCTGCGGCGAAACGGGACTTGGCAGGCGGTGGCGGATCTGCCGTCTCGAAGTGCTCCCGGCGCCTCGGGCGGAACGGAGTACCGGATTTCCGTGGCGGATGGGGCGGTGCTCGTGTGGGCGGTGCGCCCGCAAGACGGCGGACTTGAAATGTGGTTCGGGTGCGAAGGCAAGCAGCCGTGGGAGGGCGCTTTGGAACTTGCCTTTTCCTTTGACCCGCGCGTGACCCCCACGACCGTCTTATCCAGTTCCTGGACGGACGAGGGCCATTTTGCGCTGCCCGCGGTGGTGAGCGCACCCGATCACGGGCAAGTGTGGCTGTCGGTGGAGCCGGCCAAAGAGGTGAAGGGCCGCCTCGAAGGGAACCGGGCCGAGCAAACGGTCCAAGTCACGCTGGAATTGTCCCTGTCGCCGGGGAACCAGCAGATCAAACTGCTGCTGACGCCCGTTCGTTTAGCGGCGCCTGTAGGTCTGCGCGATGTGGCGTTGTGGCAGCAGGCCCGGCGCGGGTGGTTCGGCGCCTTGCAAGCCACCTCGGCCTGGGGACAACAGACGAACCCGTTCAGCGCCCCCGCGGGCATGCTGGGCAACAATGTCATTAGCGATCCCGCCAGTTGTTCGCTTTGGTTCTATGCCGACCAGGCATTTTGGGTTCCAGAACTGGCCGAGGGCGTGGATGCGATGGCCATGGTCCGCCGGACGCTCGATTGGTGGCTCGACGAGAAGGTATTGCCTGACGGTGAGGTGATTTGCTACTGGGACAAGAAGGACTTCCTGGACGCAAATGCGAGCTTGCTTATCGCTGCTTGGGACTATGTCGAGGCGACAGGGGACATGACCTGGCTAACCCACCGCATTGAACGTCTCGAGTTTGTCGCCGATTATCTTGTCCGGCGTGATGTGGACGGCGACGGTCTGGTCGAAGCCGTGCAGAGCGGGAACGCGAACACGCTTCAGGAGCCGATGCGCTCTTGCGCCTGGTGGGATGCGCTCAATTGCGGCCATAAGGACGGCTATACAAATGCGCTCATCTACCGGGCTTGGCGCTGTTTGGCGGATCTGGAAGCACGCCTGGATCGGAAGGATGCGAAAGACCGCTATGCAGAGTGTGCGCGCAGGCTGAAATCAGTTTACATGGACGTGTTGTTCAACCCCGAAACCGGGTGGCTGGGCTGGTGGCGCAGCGCGGATGGCCAACTGCACGATTACGCCTCACCCGTCGTCAATGGGCTGGCGATAGAGTACGGGCTGGTGCCCCCGGAGCAGGGCAAGATAATCCTGGCGCTGATCCGCGACAAAATGGCAGAGGCCGGCTTTTCGCGCTTCGAGTTGGGCGTACCACCGATGCTGGTCCCTGTACCACGCAGCGACTATCTTCAGCCGGACGCCGCTGGGTGCCCGAAGCGAGAAGACGGCACGGACACCTTCGGATACTACATGAACGGCGGCATTACCGCGGGCCAGGTGCTGCACTTCCTCGCCGCGCACTACGTGGTGGGTGACCCGGAACCCGCGGACCGGATTCTCCGCGCCATGCTCGAGCGGCTGACGCGCGGCGGCTTCCAGAACGGCGTCATTAACGCCTATCCCAAAGGGATGGACTGGACCACCTGGGACGGCGAGCCTGCCGGGTACGAGGGGTATCTGGCCGACAGTTTCCGCTTCCTTCAGGCCGTACTTCTGCGGCAATCCGAGTTCAGGAATCGCCTCTATCGGCCTTTATCGGGGGGAATAACCAATGAGTAGTGTTGCACCTGCCGAAGTATTACGGGACGGGGCAGGATGCCCCTGGCTACTATATTTTCCTGATTTTGGGCATTCAAAAGGTTGATTGCGCTCAAATCTTTTTGGATAAAAACATTTTTTGTCAAGTGATTCATCGTGTTTTTAGAGAATATTCCAGTTTGAGTAGCGAATTAGGTTGGTCTTTTCACCGCTATTTCGTTTCTACAAGAAATTCATGTAGCAATATAACTCACGTGTTTACAGATATTTACAAAAACAATTCCTTTTCCAATCGCTCACAGAATCCCGCAAACGCCGCAAGAAAAAAATTTTTCTCACAAGGGCTAAAGTTCTGACTCAAGCTGCCGATAAATACGCAGGGTAAGCTGAAAAGCGCCTAGAGATTCAGTGTCATTTATGGGAAACATCATTAAAGGGCTTTGACGCGCAGGGACGCGCGTCCAACCACTCACGGAGGACATGTTATGGGACTTAGAATCAATACGAATGTGGCCGCTCTGAACACTGCGCGGACGTTGCGCAGTTCGACGGCAGACCTGAACCAGAGTCTGGAGCGGTTGTCGAGCGGCTTGCGTATCAACCGCGCGGCGGACGACGCGGCGGGCTTGGCGATTGCAGAGGGGTTCCGCTCGCAGGTGCGCGGTTCGCAGGTGGCGCAGCGCAATTCGCAAGATGGCGTCAGCCTGGTTCAGACGGCGGAAGGCGCGCTGAGCGAGACGACGAACATTCTGCAGCGCGTGCGCGAGTTGGCGGTGCAGGCGGCGAACGGGACACAGAGCACGACCAACCGGGCATCGATCAACACCGAAGTGCAGCAGTTGCTGGCGCAGATCGACGACATTGCGCTGGAAACGGAGTTTAACGGCATTCACGTGTTGAGCGCGGCGCAGACCGTGACGCTGCAGTCGGGGGCGTTCACGAGCCAGACGCTGGCGATCAGCGTGAGCGGCGCCAAGACGAGCGATCTCGGCGTGAGCACGGTGGTGGTGTCGAGCGTGGCCCTGGCGGTGTCGGCCATCAGCACGATTGACATGGCGCTGCAAAGTGTGAACAGCCTGCGCAGCACGCTGGGCGCGTTCCAGAACCGGCTCGAATTCACGATCAATACGCTGGCAATCCAGGAGGAGAATGCGGCGGCGTCGGAAAGCGCGATCCGTGACGCGGACATTGCGCAGGAAACGGTGCGCTTTACGAGAAACCAGATCCTGGTGAGTGCCGGCACCTCGGTGCTGGCGCAAGCCAACGTGGTGCCTCAGACGGCACTGCAACTGCTCGGCTAATCGCGGGACCCGGCCGTCATGGGCACAGGGACGTTGCCCTGACGGCCGGGCACGCTACCAAGGATGGATAGGGTCTTTAACGAGGAAAGGAGGACGGTACCGGTTTCGGGGGTCCAATAATCGTGCCTCCCCCCACGCACGAAGTCAAAGGGACATGACAAGGATGACGGGGTTAGGGATAGCCCCAACCACTCACGGAGGAAGAAGTAATGGGACTTAGAATCAATACGAACGTGGCGTCGCTGAATGCGTCGCGCACCTTGCAACGGTCCACGGCGGACCTGAACAAATCCCTGGAACGGTTATCGAGCGGCCTGCGGATTAACCGGGCGGCGGACGACGCGGCCGGTTTGGCGATTGCGGAAGGTTTCCGTGCGCAGGTACGTGGTTCTCAGGTGGCCCAGCGCAATTCGCAAGATGGCGTCAGCCTGGTGCAGACGGCGGAAGGCGCGCTGAGCGAGACGACAAACATCCTGCAGCGCGTGCGCGAACTGGCAGTGCAGGCGTCGAACGGGACGCAAAGCACGTCGAACCGCAATTCGATTCACACGGAAGTGCAGCAGTTGCTGGCGCAGATTGATGATATTGCCCTGGACACGGAATTCAACGGCATTCACGTGCTGAGCGCGTCGCAGACGGTGACGCTGCAGTCGGGCGCCTTTACCAGCCAGACCCTGGCGATTGCGATTTCGGGTGCGAAGACGGGCGATCTCGGCGTGAGCACGGTGGCCGTTTCGTCGGTCGCGCTGGCCGTTTCCGCGATCAGCACGATTGACGTGGCCTTGCAGAGTGTGAACTCGCTGCGGAGCACGCTGGGCGCGTTCCAGAACCGTCTTGAGTTCACGATCAACACGCTGGCGATCCAGGAAGAGAACGCAAGTTCTTCGGAAAGCGCGATTCGCGACGCGGACATCGCGCAGGAAACGATCCGCTTCACGCGGAACCAGATCCTGGTCAGTGCCGGCACGTCAGTGCTGGCGCAGGCCAACGTGATCCCGCAGACGGCGCTGCAGTTGCTGGGCTAGCGGTAGCTAGCGGGCGCCGGAACGGGGCTGAAAGTCCCGGCTACGGTGTGCAGACAGTTGAGTAAATCAGACTCCGGGCCCGCGGTGCGGGCCCGGAGAAGAATACTCCACGGAAGGGAGGTGATTAGAACAGCGAAGGCAGCGGCGCTTGGGATGGCGCCTGCGGCCCGTTGTGCTGTTTGATTTTGGTTCCGAGTCAGCAACTGCGGTAGTCAAGGGATAGCTGCCGCACTCTCACGGAGGAAGATTCATGGGACTTCGCATTAACACGAATACCTCGGCCCTTAATGCCTCGCGAACGCTCCAACGTTCGACGCTGGACTTGAACAAGTCGCTCGAGCGGCTGTCGAGCGGCCTGCGGATCAACCGGGCGGCGGACGACGCGGCCGGGTTGGCGATTGCGGAAGGGTTCCGCGCGCAGGTGCGCGGCTCTCAAGTGTCGCAGCGCAATTCCCAGGACGGCGTCAGCCTGGTGCAGACGGCGGAAGGTGCGCTGAGCGAGACGACGAACATTCTGCAACGCGTGCGCGAGTTGGCCGTTCAGGCGTCCAACGGCACGCAGAGCACGAGCAACCGGAACGCGCTGAACACGGAAGTGCAGCAGCTTCTGGCGCAAATCGATGACATTGCCCTGGATACAGAGTTCAACGGATTGCACGTGCTGAGCGCGTCGCAGACGGTGACCCTGCAATCCGGCGCGTTTACCAGTCAAACCCTCGCCATTTCCGTCAGCGGCGCAAAGACTTCCGATCTGGGCGTGTCGACCGTGGCGGTGTCGTCGGTCGCGCTGGCGGTATCGGCCATCAGCACGATCGACGTGGCGCTGCAGAGCGTCAATAGCCTGCGTAGCACGCTGGGCGCGTTCCAGAACCGCCTCGAGTTCACGATCAATACACTGGCGATTCAGGAGGAGAACGCCTCGGCGTCGGAGAGCGCGATCCGCGATGCGGACATCGCGCAGGAAACCATCCGATTTACGCGGAACCAGATTCTGGTCAGCGCGGGCACATCGGTGCTGGCGCAAGCCAACCTGGTGCCGCAGACCGCGTTGACGCTGCTCGGCTAGGCGCGGCAAGACTGATGCAGGAGACTGAGCATGGAAGTTAATGGCGTAAACGCATTGGCGGATGCGCTGGCTGGCCAGGCGAAGACTGCTCCTGCTCCCCATGTTCGCGCCGCCGCGCCCGCGCCGGCCGCAGTGGCGAGTCCGCCACCGAGGCCCCCGGCCAATGAGGAACAGGTGCAGCGTGCCGTTAGGGACGCTTCGGAACCGCCGAGGATCCTGAGCGCCCCTTCGCGCCTGCGCATCGATGAAAGTACAGGCCGCTTCGTGGTTCAAATCCTGGATGAGAATGACCAGGTAGTCCGGCAGATCCCTCCCGAGGAATTGCTCCGGATTGCCCAGCGCTTCAAGCAACTCCAGGGTCTGCTTTTCGACGAGCAATCCTGAGTGGGCGGCAAGTAAGCTTAAGACAGGCCCCAGCGCCAGAAACGCTGGGGCCTTTTGAATTAGGAATTAGGAATTAGGAATGGGGGGGATGAGGAGATGAGGGGATGGGAGGAATGGAGGGAGGGAAACGCATTCAGCCGAGCATGGCACGTAGTTTTCGGGAGAGGCTGGCGGGGGTGAACGGTTTTGGCAGAAAGTCCATGCCTTCCTCCAGTACGCCCTGCTGGACCAGGGCATCGTCGGTATACCCGGACACGTAAAGCACCTTCAGGCCCGGGCGTTCCTTGAGCAGGAGTTCGCTGAGCTGCCGCCCGCCCATGAGAGGCATGACCACGTCCGTGACGAGGGCGTCAATCTTGGCATGTTCGGCAGCGATCTTGAGGGCCTCCACGCCGGATTCCGCCACCAAGACATTGTAGCCCTGGTCGCGCAGGGTCTGGGCGGCAATGCGGCGCACGAGGGCGTCGTCCTCCACCAGGAGGATGGTTTCGGAACCGGCGCCCGCCGCCACGGCCGGTTCTTCCGCGGCTGGGCGCTCGCCTTTGCTTGCGGCCAAGGGTAAGTAGATTCTAAAGGTTGACCCGCGGCCCGGTTCGCTGTAGACCCAGATGTGCCCTTCGGCCTGCTTCACGATGCCATAGCACGTGGCCAAGCCGAGGCCCGTGCCTTTCCCGCGCTCCTTGGTCGTAAAGAACGGCTCAAAGATCTGCGCCTGCACTTCCGGAGTCATTCCTTCGCCGGTGTCACTGACTGTGAGGACGACGTATTGTCCGGATATCACCTCCGCCCGGCGCCGGGCGTACTCTTCGTCCAGGGTCTGGTCGGAGGTCTCGATGATAATCGTGCCGCCAGACGGCATCGCATCGCGGGCATTGACCACCAGATTGACGAGCAGTTGCTCGAGTTGGCTGGCGTCCATGAAGATGTGGCCGCTGGCCCGGGTATGCGTTTGCAACTCGATATGTTCGCCGATCAGCCGGCGCAGCATTTTCTCCAGATTGTGGACAATTTCGCTGATATCGATGACGCGGGGAACCACCATTTGTTTTCGAGCAAAGGCGAGTAACTGGCGCGTCAGCGACGCCGCGCGATCGGCCGCGAGGCGGATTTGCTGGATGTGGCCCCTGATTACTTCGTCCTTTATGGCGTCTGCGCTCAGGTCGGAATAGCCGACAATCGCGGTCAGCAAGTTATTGAAATCGTGCGCGACGCCGCCGGCCAGGCGGCCGATGCTCTCCATCTTCTGGGCCTGGAGTAACTGTTGCTCGAGATTGAGGCGCTCGGTGATGTCGCGCGAGTTGAGGACGACGCCGTGGATGTCGGGGTCGTCCAGCAGATTGCAGCCGATGGATTCGAGCACGCGCCAGGCGCCGTTGGCGGTCTGATAGCGAATGGACGAAGGGGCGGCTTCCTCGGCGCATTCGGCGGCCAGCAGCGCATCGAGTTTTGACCGGTCCTCGGGATGGATCATGTCGTGGATGTCGCGTCCGGTCAACTCCTCTGGCCGGTATTTGAGCACGTGTTCGATGGACGGACTTTCAGAGCGGATCGTTCCATCCCTGTTGACAACGGTAATGACATCGAGAGCGTTGTCGAGCAGGGCGCGCGCGTAGCGTTCACTTTTCCGGCGCAAGGTAGCCTCGCGTGCGAGTTCGTGCGACTCGAACAGCAGTTCCGTCTTGGCGCGCAATGTTTCAATGAGTGCGAAGTAGAGGGTGGCGATCAGAAGAACAACGCCAGCGAGAAAGAACATACGTTCGACAAAATCAACCCCTGATGATGGGGGCAGCGCCGTCAGGTAGGGGTGGAGTTCGCTGGCGAAATTCACCAACTGCGCCAGGCACATGGAAAGGGCGGACCAGTAAGCGGTCCAACGCAGAATGGGAACGTCTTCGAGCCGGCGAATCAACAGGACCGCGGGCAAGGCCAGGATGAGCAGGGCGAGGAAACTCAGGAATTCAGAAATGGGACGGAAGATGCCGCCGCCTTCCTGGATAAAGCGGGCCAGCGTCTCGAGGAGCAGGGCGGCCAGGAGACCGGCCGCAACCCCGACACGCCAGCGCTGGACCCGCATGGTTTTTGGCCGCCGCCGGGACATTTCCGCCACGTCGAGCGGCTCCGGCGTAACTGGGGCAACCGTCACTGGCTCCTCCCCCCGTGTGCTCCGCGCTGGCGCAAGAGCGGCCTATCCACAACACGCTACTTGAACGGATTGTAAGAGAATTCGGGATTATCCACAAGGAGATTCCAGGCCGCGGGATAACCATTCAGTGAAAGGGGGCGAGATGGGGAGGGCGAACGTACCCGCGAGCAGGTTGAATTGTCCCATTACATCAACAGCTTTCTCGCCACCAACCTGCTGCTAAGGAAGCGCGGCGTAACCCGTTGAAGAATAAGGATCGCCATATGAGCGGTTCCTTGTCCGAATCCCCGCCCCCGGCGGTCCAAAACTCGCGGGTACGCTCGCCCTCCCGAAACGACGCCCTTGCGCCACAGGCCGCGCGCAACTTCGTCGGGGATGTGGCAAGACCCCGACTACCTGTCCGAGTTCAGCCCAGTTATTCGCTGCGTGACAGCGCCTTGGCGCCAAGAGACTGCACCAGGGGGTCGGCGCCCTCACCGCAGAATCCAAGATGGAGGTGGCGCCGCCAGCCTTCGGCGTAGGCGAACTGCCTGGACCACCGCCCGACTTCGCGGGACATGTCTTCCATGGTGATGAGGTAGCTGTCCAGACCCTGGCTGTGATCGAGCCATTCCTTCTGGCTGCGGTGGCAGGCGAGCGCTTCCCGTTTTCGCGGCAGCACCTCGGAAATATCCACGTAGAGGTGCGGCTCGATGCGCTGGCGGAGCCCGTCGCGCAGACCATAGGGGAGGGCGTGGTAGACAGTGACTTCACCTTCCACGGCGGGCCGGGGCGGATCGGTGGTGTAATTGCGCATGCCGCGAGAGAAGGCGGCGCTCAAAGCGAGGCGGCAGGCGTTCATGTGGTCTTCCATATAGTCCTGCGGCGAGTGCAGCAGGAGGATGGCGGGATTCACCTCGCGGATGACGGCTGCGACGCGGCGCAATAGGGACGGCCCATAGAAGATTTCGAGGTCGTCGACCAGTGGTTCATGCAGGATTGCGCCCAGGGCCTTCGCGGCGTCGCGCGCTTCGCCCAGGCGCGTGGCGATGGTGGTGTCCTTATCCATGGTCGCCGAACCACAACTGCCGTTGGCGATGTTCATCATGTGAAGTTCAAAGCCGGCCTGTCCCAGCAGGAACAGGGTGCCGGCCATCATGAATTCGATGTCGTCGGGGTGGGCCGCGACGGCGAAGACTGCGGGTTTACTCACGTACTTCTCCTTCCGGGCTGAAACCGGGGAGAAGTATAGGATGCAGGAGGCGGGGCGCGCCAATTGGCGGGGCGTGGCGACATGGACGGAATGGACGGGAGGGACGAGATGGACAGCATGGACGTCGGGGCGGGGGGATTATTCGGGTTCGCCGGAGGCGCCGGC
>JACPGD010000270.1 GCA_016182645.1 Candidatus Hydrogenedentota bacterium
CGAATGTACGTCTCGGTCGACACGCTATATTCCCCTTCATCTTAGCGGGTGCACGTGATGAGCGCATCCCGGTTATCTTTCGCAGGAGCATGCGCAGGTGGCGTGCATCACCGCGGAGGGATGGATACACTCGCTAAGATGCTTTCGGCCGCCAAGAGGTTTGCGCGAAAGCAAAGCACTTCCGGCGCAAGACGGCCTCAGTTCCCCTCTACCGATGTAAACATGTCGCGCAGCCAATTCGAGACTGCATCTCCCCCGGGCGACGAACTGCCATGCTGGATGATCGCTGCCAATTCCCCCTGGTCAAACCACAGGCCATCCCCCCGCAAACACACGTCATACGTGACCGGCTCGGGACCGCGTGTGGTCTCCTTTCGCATTGTACCACGACAAACCGGACAGTGCCGCGGTTGCTCCCCCTCGTTGATGCCCTGGCCCCCGGTTAGAAACTCGCGGGCCGCGCCGCCGTCCCCCAACAAGAGCCGTAATTCGCCCGCATCCAGCCAAATCCCCTTGCACTCTGGACAATGATCCACCTCGATGTCCTGATATTCGAGAACCATCATGGGGGTTCTGCAGACGGCGCAGTTCATGACTTTTCCAGAATTCTCCGCTCGCCGGCCCCCAGCGCGTATTCCTGAATCGCGCCGGTCCACGGCAATAACACGCGGCATGTTCCCCCATATTCGGACTCGATGACGATGGCCGTGGTTTCGCCCCCGGCCCGCGTGGCGGACACGAGAAAGCCGCCCTGCGCGCGCAGCCGCTCGAAGGCGGCCTCTCTCCAGTCTTTCGGGACCGCCGGAAATACTTCGATCACGCCCGTGTGACTTTGCAGCAGCATTTCTTGCAGCCCGGCGGCGGCCGCGAAATTGCCCTCGAGTGTGAAGGGGCGGTAGGTGAACTTGCTGTAGCCCTGGCCACTTTGATCGCCGTTGCAGTGGAAGCTGTTGCGCAGCACGAACGCCTTGGCGAAGGTCTCCAGTGCCTGCGCCGCGGTCTCGCCATCCTTCGCCCGCGCGGCCAGGTTCGCCAGCCACGCGAAGCTGTACCCGCACCAGTAATCCGTGCCGGTCTCTTTCAAATGTGCCAAGGAGGCCCGCACGATCCGCGCCTCTTCTTCACCATGACTCAGGTCGATGAGTCCGAGCGGATGAATCGCCATCAGATGTGAGAAGTGCCGGTGCGACTCGTTGAGCGGGTAATTGGGCGCGACCAGCATCCCGCCGTCTTCGGCAAGGCTCCACTCCGGTAGTTCGGCCAGCACGCTCCGCCAATGCGCCGCGTCTTCTGCATTGCCCAGCATGTCCGCCAGTTCCGCCGCGGCGCTGAACACGAACCGGATCAGCGCGAGGTCATAATTCGTAATCGTGGAAAACCAGGCATTCGGTTTGTTGTCATTGATCTCCGGCGAGGAACTGAGCGGCAGCGAGCGCTTGCCCGCGGCGTCACGCTCGTTCGTCACCGCTTCGAGAAACACGGCACAGTCATTCAGGTAGGGATAGGCGCGTTGTTCGAGAAACTTACGATCCTGCGAAAATTTCCAGTGCAAATAGAAATGGTGCGCCAGCCACGCGCCGGTCGTGGCACTGTGCGTGTATTGGCGCCACCCGCCGATCTGGTTGTTCTTCAGGTCGCCGGTCATCGGCACGTTCATTCCCGGTAGTTTGAAGAACCGCTGCGTCCACGCCACGCAGTTCTCGCGCGTCGCCCACAGCCAGTCCAGGTAGCTGAGTCCCTCCTCGAGACGATTGCCCGCATAGCATGGCCAGTAACTCAACTGCGTGTTGAGATCGTGGTGATAGTCGCCCTTCCACGGCGGCAGCTTGCCGTCGTCCGCGGTCCACGGCCCTTGCAACGTGATCGGCGGTGCGCCCCGCCGCGACGCCGCGCCGAACTTGTAGGTGTCGAGATACCATTGTTTCTCGATCACCTTGTTCGGGACGCGAATCCGGCTCTGATCCCAATAGCCTTTCCACCAGAGCTCGTGAGATTTCTCAAACTCGTCCGTGTTCTTCAGCGCCTGCTCTACCCGTTGTCGGGCAAGCGCCAACGGATCATGGTTTTCGTTGGTCGTCGCGACGGTCCAGGCGGCCCGCCATTCCGTGCCGCCGCCCGGTTCCCACATGAGGAAGATGGCAAAGCGGAAACCGCCCCAGCCTTCCTGCTCGAACGCGCGCCAGTGCTCGCCTTGGGATAGTTTTGGCGGGGGATAGCCCAGTTGCGAGAGTTCACCCGCCACAATGGACGGTTTCGCCGGGCCTTCCTCCTTCCCGCCAAACAAGGGAGCTATCAGTTGGACCGCGGCAGGTGTGCTGCCCGAGACTTGGATCATGCCCACCGGTTCCGTTGCATGAACCCACACCCGCACCTGCGGTTGCTTGTCCAACGACACGGTGGCTTCCGGCGGACTCAGGGCGAGTTCCATGGCTACGCGCGGACTTGGAAGTCCGCGCTCCGGTGGGAACGAAAGCTCGATGCGCCCGGCCGGAATTTTGGTGGGCGCCGGTCGATTGTAGGGTTGTTCGTAAACGCGGATGAGGTCTTCGAACCGCCCTTCGCGCTCCCATTGCTGCATGGTTTCGTAGGAATACTCCGCCGACGAAAATTCGGGTACGGGCCGCAGGTCCCACA
>JACPGD010000265.1 GCA_016182645.1 Candidatus Hydrogenedentota bacterium
ATGCAGGATTTCCTCGAGCGCGGCTTCCGAATGCACCACCCGTCGCAGCGGAACCGGCGAGGCAATAATACGATCAACCGTTTGGCGCTGCTCGACAAGCTTGTCCAGAGCGGCGGGCAGTTTGGCCAGCCGGGCCGCGGACTCGGGGGCCAGCAAGACCCGATCAAGCACACCGTGGTGATCGAGAATGCATTGGAGTGCCTCCTCCGATTGCAGCAGACGTTTCAGCGCGCCTGGCAAGCCGAGCACGCGTCCCGCCACGTATGTTTCGCTCGCGGCCTTGTCCAGCACGTCCGGCAGTTTGGCCAGCCGCGCGGCCGATTCCGGGGCGCGCAGAACGCGATCAAGCACACCATGGTGTTCAAGAATAGACCGGAGCGCCTCCTCCGACTGAAGCAGACGCTTCATGAGGGCGGCCGCACCTTGCACGCGAGTGACCACGTATTTGTCGCTCGCGGCCTTGTCCAGTAAGTCCGGCAATTTTGCCAGCCGCGCGGCGATTGCCTCGGTGCTCAGCAAACGGTCAAGTACTCCGTGCTGTTCCAGAAGGACATGGAAAGCCTCGTCGGATTGCAGCAGGCGCTGGAGAGTTGCCGGCGTGGACAATATCCGGCTCAACACGTGCCTGCTGCTCGCCGCCTTGTCAAGAATGTCCTCCAGTTTGACCAGGCGCTGAAACGCCACGTCCGTCCGCAGCAGCCGATCGAGTACGCCGTGTTCTTCCAGCAGCGTCCCAAACGCTTCTTCGGCGCGCAATATCTGCTGCAGGAGCGCCGGGGTGGTAAGCACGCGGCCAAAGACGTACTTCTCGCTCGCGGCCTTCTCGAGCACGGACTCCAGCTTGGCCAAACGGCTTGTCGCGCCCTCCGTGGCCAGCAACCGGTCGAGCAAGCCGTGATCGCGCTGGAGATGTTCGAAGACTTCAGGCGTCTGCATAATGCGGCCCAGCACAGGCGCGGACGCAACAACGCGATTGAGCACCGACTTGGTCTCCACGAGACGGTTAAGCACGTCGTCTAACTTAATCAGGCGTTCGAAGCCTTCGGCGCTGCGAAACAAAGTGTCTAGCATGCCCGCATCCGTGCGAATAAGAGTCTGGACCTCCGGGGACTTCGCCAGCCGGCGGAGCATCGGCTCATTGGCCAGCATGCGCGCATAGAGCTGGGGCACTTGCAGGAGCTGATCGAGCAAGGCGGTCAGCCGTGCATAGCGCTGCATGGCGGATGGCGACTGCAAAATGCCGTCCAAAACGCCCGTATCCTCGCAGATTGTCTGGATCGTCTCCGGCTGAGACAAGAAGCGGTGCAGGCTCGCGGGATCGTTCAGGAGTTGCTCTTGAACACCCGGCAACGTCGCGATGCGTCCAACCAGATCGGGGAGTTGCACGATGCGGTCGAAGGCCGCCTCGGTAGACAGGATCCGGCCCAGCAGCACCGGCTCAGCCAGGAACTGCTCAAAGAATGTCTCAACAACGGGGGGAAGTTGTTTTAACGCGGCCAGGACTAGCGTATCTTCCGCCAAGAGGTCCAGGGTTCGCGGCTGGTGGAGGATCTCCGTCAAGAGTCCCAGATCATGGTGGATGGCCTGGCGCACCAGGTCGTTCTTGAGCAGACGGTCCAGCCGGGCCGGCTCCGAAACGACGGCCTGCAGAAGGCGCTCGTCCGCGGCGAGCCGCTCAAGCAGGTCTTGGCGATCCAGGAGCTGCGCCAGCGCGGCCGGGGACGACAGTACTTGCGCCGCCAGTGCGCCCTGGCTGAGGAGGACCCTCAGCACCTGCTCCTCTTCGACCAGCCGGAGGAGGAGCGACTTGTTCTGGGCGATGGTCTCGACCGTCTTGGGATGGAAGAGGATGCGCTGGAGGGCGCGGCCTTCCGCGGCTATCTGGGCCGCCACGGCCGGATCGTCCGCCGTCCAGACGAGCACTCTACCCGTCAACAAGACACGGAATCGCTGGGAAAAGCGCATGTATACCAATCCCTTTACGCCCGCAGTGCTGTCCACCGTCCGGCAGCGGCTGCTCACAAATGGCTGAGCGCCACCGGTGTGCTTGCCGCGAAACACGGCAAGCGAAGGTGTCCATGCAAGCTATTATACGAGACTTGCGGAGTGAAGCGGAAGTTTTCGGAGTTTGAAGCCATCCGGCGTGCCAAGTACAATGCCCGCTTACTCTCAGGCATGCAGGCAGCGGCACAATTATGTCCTGTTCCGGCGGATGTCCCGCCAGCGGGCCGTGCCGCGGCGGGGAGACGGCAGTATCGATGGCGAACATTCTAGTGCTCACAAACCGGCCCTTGGGGTCCGGTCCATTGCAGCGGCTCAAGCGCAATGGGGCCACCATCAAAGTCTTGCATCTGTTTGAACCCGTGGCGGGTGAAGAAGAACTGGGCCTCATTAACGACTTGCGCTGGGCGGAACGCGTCGTCGTCGATGACGAACTATTCGACAACGTACGCGGCTTCATCCGGATCCCCTGTGAGAAACTCAGCCGTTACGCACCTCCTCCGCCTCCGCTCTCCCCGGAGATTGCCCAGCGGACCTCGCCGGATGGAACGGTCCTGTTCGTACCCTGCAACGACACCCATGTGCGAATGTTCCTTCCCGTGGCGAAACGTCTTCCCGAGCGGCATTTCCTGGTCATTCGCGGCGAGAACGCGGACAAGTATCTCGACGAGCACAACGAACCCTATCAGCGCATGGACTTGGGCGTGTTCCGCGGGATGGGCTATGGCCGGGCGGTACGGGACGTCATTGCCGAACACAAGATCCGCGCTATCGTCTTTGCCAATGACTGGGTGGGCGAGAACTGGCGCATCTGCGAAGTGGCCCGCGGATTAGGTGTGCCGACGGTCTGCATTCAAGAGGGACCGCAGGACTATGAGTTGGACGGCGGCAAGTGGCGGCAGATGCAGTTTGCCGAGTACATTTTCTCGCAAGGGCTGATCACCCTGCAGTATCTGAGTGCCGATGAGTTCTACGTCAGCGGCAATCCGCGCCTCAGTTTCTACACGCCCCAGCCCTTGCCGGATCAGCCCAAGGTGATGATCAACAGCAATTTCACCTATGGCGTCTATGAGGACTGGCGCGACCGCTGGGTGGCGGACTGCGTGGGCGCCTGCGGCGCGCTCGGTCTGCCGTACTTCATTTCGCAGCATCCGCGCGACAATGGCGTGTTCACCGAGTACACGGTGATTAAGTCCGACGCTTTCAAGATTCCGGACCAGATCAATTCGGCGAACGTGATTGTCACACGCTTCAGCCAGGTCGTGTACGAAGCCATGCTGAGCGGCCGCCAGGTCGTGTATTACAATCCCCATGGCGAGGTAAAGAAGGTCTTGACTGAAGATCGCTCCGGCGGCTTCTACCTCGCCCATGATCGCGATTCCCTCGCCGCGGCCCTGCGCGAGGCGGTGCGCAAGGAATTTCCGAATGAGCGCGAGCGGCGCCGCTGCCTGCGCCTGCATTGCGGCCCCTGCGACGGCAAGGAAGTGGACCGCATCCTGCTCGGCCTGGCGCGCGTGGTGCATGCGCAGGCCGACAAGCCGGCCGGCGGCCTGTGGAGCACAATAACTAGTCTATTCACGAAAGGTTCCAACGTGCACGCGAAAGAAGTCGAAAAAGAACTGAAGGCCGTGGTCAAAGAGCATGGACCTTTCACCGCGCAGAATATGCGCCTCGCCGACGGCGTGTACACCATCAATGAGAAGGTGAACTACGACCACTTCAAGGTCAACCGCATCAAGCAAATCGTCGCGGACTTCGGACTGCTGCGCAAGGGCGCACGCCTGCTGGATATCGCCAGCCTGCAATCGATGTTCGCCATGCCAGCCTGCAATCGATGTTCGCCATCGAGTTCGCCTTCGAGGGCCTGGACGTGGTCTCTGTCGAGGGGCGTGAGTCCAACCTCGAGAAGGGCAAGTTTGCGGCCAAGGTGTTCGGGTTGGACAACATCGAGTTCTACCAGGATGACGTGAACAACATCACGCTCGAGAAATATGGGCGTTTCGACGCCATCCTGTGCATGGGCATTCTCTATCACATCGCCCAGAATAAATATCTCGACTTCTTGAAGAACTTGTCTGAGTGTACCGACCTTCTGATCATCGATTCGTTCATCGCGCTCCACCAGGATGCTTATGTCGAGCGCGACGGCGTGCGGTACCTGGGCACCACCTGGCGCGAGCACGACGAAACCACGACCCTCGAGCAGCGACTGAAGTCAGCGCATTCCTCGCTGGACAATGCCCAGTCCTTCACCATGACGCGCGAGTGTCTCCTGGATTATTTGGAGAAACTTGGCTTTACAACAGTGATGGAGGCCGTGATCCCCAAACAGCCAAGCCAGCCGGAAGACCGCCCCACCCTGGTCTGCCGCCGCGGCTCTAAAGTGTCCATCCGTGTGTTCCCCGAATTCAATTATGAGAAAGACTTCAGCTCCGCGATGGACAGCCGCGGCATTCAGGGACGCAATGTCGTGTTCTGGAACTTGCCCAAGGAAGGCGACCAGAAGCCGTCTTTCGTCTCTCTCAATCAGAATATTGACCCGGCGATTCGCAGCCCCCGCAGCGCCGCAACGCTGCGCGTCTACGACCACTGCCTCGACGCGCTTCGGGCATCGCCCGTCAATGTCCTGGAACTGGGCACGCGCGAAGCCGGTTCGCTCGTGCTCCTCGCCAAGTACTTTCCCGCCGGGAATGTGCTCGGTCTGGGCGTGGCGCCGCTGGCGGCGGACGCCGGTGCGGCCCTCTCCGCGGAGGACAACAAGCGCGTGAAATTCGCCTCCGGCAAGCTCGCCGACAAGACATTCGTGGCCGGCGCATTGAACTCGCTCTTCGGTGACAAAGCCGTCGATATCGTCATCGACAACGCCTCGCATCTCTACAAGGAGACACGGGACGTTTACGAGCACGTATTCACCGAACGCCTGCGCGGCGGGGGCCTGTACGTGATTGAAGGCTGGGGCTGCGGCTACTGGCCCAAATGGGCCGACGGCAACCCCGACGGCCTACACGGACTGCCGCTCTTCATCAAGGAACTGGTCGACGAAGTCGCCAAGGTGGACCGCACCAAGCTCTACAAAGCCGAGCGCGCCCTCGCCGTCGCCGACGTCCAATCCTCCACCATCGATCACCTCTACATCGCGCCGGGCGTGGTGGTGGTACAAAAGGCTTGAGGTGATTGCGAGGAGAATCGCGGAGAGTCCTGCATCAATAGATGCAGGAATCCAGGATAGCCAGGACTTCTTCAAGCAGACCGGTCGGCGCCTTGGCGATGAACTGCGTCCCGCGGCTAGAAAAGTCCAGGGATCGCACTTGTTCCGTCATCACAAAACCGGCCACGTGGGACCCAGGCGGGATCTTGACATGGAAGGGGAAACCGCGATCAGTCCGTGTAACGGGGCACACGATGGCAAGGCCAGTATGCCGGTTGAAAAGGTCATTGCTGATAACCAGCGCGGGACGCCGTCCTTTCTGCTCATGGCCGGATTGCGGATCAAAGGAAAGCGCGATGAAATCGCCCTTCCTGGGAACTCGGCCACGCATCAGAAAATTTCTCTACCTGAGGGAGGCCCCCAATCGACCTCTTCTGGCTTATAGTCTTTGGGGATGCGCTTGATTAATTGTCGTAGGTCATATTTTCCACGAATGAGGTGGAGCGGCGTGACCACGAGCGCCCCGTTTTGCACGGCGACCTCGACAGCGTCCCCGACGGCGATATTCGCATCGGAAAGCAATGTCTTGCTGATGCGTAAGCCCTGACTATTCCCCCATTTTTGGACTTTCGTAACCAAGGTTGTCCGCCTTCCTGTGGATAGCCTTAGTATATCCTGGGTACGCCCACAATCCAAATACCAGGGAAGGGAAGGCCGTGACAATGTGTCCAGGCATCTCGTGAAAGTTCCACGCACTATACCATCGGCAGCGCGGCCTCATTGAACATCTCGATCTTCTTGAACCGGCAGAAACGCCTCAGGTCTTCTGCATGATCGCCATAGCACGTCACGCGGTGCAGGCCCGAGGACCAGTTGTGCCACAGGGTCTTCACGTCACCGTCCGGGCGCACGCCGATCTTGGTGCGGCAGCCGCGCTCGGTGTCAGGCGCCGCAATGACGTCGCCCGTGAAATAAATCATCTTGTCGCCCGCCCCCACCAGGATCGCCTGCGTCACCTTTGGCCCCACCGGCATGAACACCTGCATCACGGCGCCTTCCTGCCGTTCCATGATCGTGCGCAAGCGGAACGGCGCGGCCGCGCCCTCCGGCCCTTCCATCTTGGTCGAGCCGAGACAATGCGCCAGGATGATGCTGCCTTCCGCTTCGTCGATCGTGGGGTCGCTGATGAAGCCGGGCCGGCCGGAAAGTCCCTGTAGCAGGATAAAGGTCAGCGCACTGTTCAGATCCGACTCGCAGATGCCGGCGAGGCCCATATCGTTCAGGCGCGTGAAGCCGATGCACGGGAACGCCGGAAGCTGGCGGTACATACTGCCGTAGCACTCGACGGCAATCGTCGTGGCCTCATGCTGGCCCAAAAGGTCCTCAAAAGCGAGTGCAAGCCGGCAGGAACGCACCACTTCGTCGCGGGCCGGCTCGACGATTTTTTCCGCGCGGGCCATGAGCGCGTCCGCTTCCTGCTCCGCGGCCGCCACGGCAATGGCCTCGTACGCCTCCAGCACTTCGTCGCGGCCAACCTTAATGATCTCCGTCCCCAAGCGTTCCTTGGCCTTGGCGCAAAACTCCGCGTTCAGTTCGCGCGCGGTCACATTGAGCACTTTCGCCTCGCGCAAGTGATGTATGGCCCGGAACGGGCGCACGGCCACTTCAAGCTGCGCACAATCGCTCGAAAGGATGCAATCGAGCAGCGCCCCCTCCGGCTGTTGCATCAACTGGCCAAAGCCGCTCCACTCGTGTCCGGAATACGGCTTGGCGAAGAGAACGGCCGGTTTGCCCAACGCCAGCGCCGCCTTCATGATCTCGCGCACCCCCATCGCCTGCACCTCTTCCGGCTTACTGACCAACTTCCCGCCCACAAACTCCACATCGCGGAAACCGGCCCGCTGCTTGAACTCCTGCGCATACCCCTGCATTTCGGCGTTCAGGTCGAGCGCTGGTGTCGGCCAGTGCGCTTGTGGCTGGCCCAGGTAAAGCAGGCCCACCCGCACCTTCGACCGAATCGCCCCCGGACTGATCATCGCCGGAGCGCCCGCCGCGGCGGCGGGCGTGAAGAAAAGATTTCCTGCCAATCCCATGCAGGCCCCGCACGCACTGGACTGAAGAAAAAGACGGCGGCTGATTGGTATGTTCATGGTCGTTCCCCCGGTTTCGGTCCCCCATAGACCGCGCTATATTTCCCGCAGTCAGTATAGACCCAATCACCCGCGCTGTAAAGCAGTCAACGAAATTGACATGCATGGCATATGTGTGATATCTTCCGTCCTTCCGTATACTTAGCGCGTGCCGAGAGCAGGGCTTTTTTGACTTTTTTTACGGGCCGCGTGGAAGCATCCGTCTAATTTCCCGAACGTCATAAGGCAAAGGGTGAACTTTACCCATGGATTCGGACGAGCAAATGGGCCGCATGAAGGTCGGCCTGGTGGGCTGCGGCAATATCGGCGCCGACCTGTGCATCGCTTTGCATAAAGGCGAGATCCCGGCGGAGATAGTCGCCCTGACGGACATCGTCGAACAGCGGGCCAAGGTGCTCCAGCGCTCGTTTCACTTGAGTGCGGAAATCCTGCCACTGGAGGAGAATGTCGCCGCCGCCGATTTTGTCGTCGAGTGCGCCGTCCCCGCGGTGGTGAAAGACGTCGTCGAGGCTGCGATCCGGCACCAGAAAGACTGCCTGATCCTGAGCGTCGGCGGTTTGATGATGCACCCGGAATTGCTCGAACAGGCGCGGGCGCACAGCGTGCAGGTGCGGATACCTTCCGGCTCCCTCTGTGGACTTGACGGCATTCGCGCGGCGATGGAGGCCGGCCTGCACAGCGTGACGTTGACCACGCGCAAGCCCCCGAAGGGCCTGGCCGGCGCGCCGTACCTGGTCGAAAACGACATAGACCTCCGTGCGTTGACCAAACCGACGGTGATCTTTGAGGGTTCGGCGATGGAGGCGGTTCATGCGTTCCCGTCGGACCTGAATGTGGCGGCGGCGCTGAGCCTGACGGGGATCGGCCCCAAAGAAACACGGGTGCGGATCATCGCGGACCCGAACTTGACCGACAATATTCATGAAGTGCGGGCGGAAGGCGCCTTCGGGCGGCTCGAAACGACGACAGTGAATCTGCCGTCACCACGCAACGCCAAGTCGAGCTACCTGGCGTCGCTCTCGGCTTGCGCGGAATTGCGCGCCGCGGCCATGGCCTTTGCCGCCCAATATGCGGAGAAGTAAGCCCTGAGTTTGGTATGATGGAGGACGTATTGCAGGCGCGGCGTCCTCGAGACAGCAGGAGATCGAGAATCATGTATGCAGTGGTATCCACAGGCGGCAAGCAGTACCGGGTCAGCGAGGGCGACCGCCTGCGCGTCGAAAAACTGACGGCCGAAGTCGGCGAGACGGTCGAGCTCGGCCCCGTCCGGCTGCTGGCCAGGGACGAGGGGCTCGTGGTCGATCCCGAACAACTGTCGTCCGCGCGGGTCGTCGCCGAGGTCACCGATCAGGGGCGGCGCAAGAAGATCCGCGTGTTCAAGTACAAGCGCCGGAAGAATTATCGCCGGACCTACGGCCACCGGCAGAGTTTCACGGAAGTATTGGTCAAAGAGATTAAGTGCTGAATTAGCGTGCCTTGCTTCTGGATTCCCGCCTGCGCGGGAACGACGGGAAGCAAGAGCAGCGCGTAAGTCGTCATTCCCGCGCAGGCGGGAATCCAGAACCCAGTCGTCATTCCCGCGCAGGCGGGAATCCAAAAGTAATTGGTCAATCCCACTAGGCTGGTTGCAGCCTCGGGATAAGGGAGTCCGGATATGGCCCACAAAAAGGCAGGCGGCAGTTCACGCAACGGCCGCGACAGTAATTCGCAGCGCCTCGGCGTGAAGAAGTTCGGCGGGCAGGAAGTGATCGCCGGCAACATCATCGTGCGACAGCGCGGTACGCAATTTTATCCCGGCAAGAACTGCGGCATCGGCAAGGACCACACGCTCTTCGCCCTTGAGGATGGCGTCGTGACGTTCCGCTTCTTCACGAAGGACCGGCAGTGCGTGGACATCGTGCCGGCGGAGAGCAAGTAATCCGTCATCATGTTCATTGATCAGGCCCGAATTACCGTTTCCGGTGGTGCGGGCGGCAATGGCTGCTGCAGCTTTCGGCGCGAAAAATACGTCCCCCTCGGCGGGCCCGACGGGGGTGATGGCGGAAAGGGCGGCGATGTCTACATCGTCGCCACTTCTCGTTTAAGCTCGTTGCTCGACCGGCGCTATCATCCGCACTCCAAGGCCGAGCGCGGCATGCACGGCAAGGGCAGCGACATGCATGGCCGCAGCGGGGCCGACATCGAAATCCCCGTCCCGCTCGGCACGCTCGTGAAGGACCAGGAAGCCGAAACGGTCCTGGCTGACCTGACCGAAGAAGGCCAGCGCTATCTGGCGGCGCAGGGCGGCCGCGGCGGCCGCGGCAATGCGCGCTTCTCCACGTCGACCAACCGCGCGCCTAAATTCTGCGAGCGTGGCGAACCGGGTGAACAAAAAGAATTCCTGCTCGAACTCAAGCTGATCGCCGAAGTGGGCATTGTCGGAAAACCCAACGCCGGCAAGTCCACCTTTCTTGCGCGCATCAGCGCGGCCCGGCCCAAGATCGCGGAGTATCCCTTCACCACGCTCTCGCCCAACCTCGGCGTCGTTGACCTCGGCGATTTCCGCACCCTGACCGTCGCCGATATCCCCGGCATCATCGAGGGCGCCGCGGAAGGCAAGGGGCTTGGCCATGATTTCCTGCGCCACATCGAACGCACGCGCGTCCTGCTGTTCCTCATCGACCTCGGCGACCCCGATCCCAAAGCCACGCTGGACATCCTAGAGAACGAACTCAGGCAGCACAGTCTCACCTTCGCGAACCGGCAACGCGTCTTCGCCCTGAACAAACTCGATGTGACCGAAAACCGCGAGCGCGCCCCGCGGGTCTTGCCGGAATTCCCCGGCGCCTTCCTTATTTCCGCCGCCACCGGGGAGGGCGTCCCCGAGTTGCTCGAAGCGCTCTGGGAGGCCGTCGAGCGCGCGCGCCGCGAAGAACCCGTCCCCGAGGCGCCACCCACCGGCCGCGAGTATACCTTCGCCCCGCCCTACACCATCCACCCGGCCCCCGGCGGCTTCCGCGTCGAAGGCGACCGCGTCCTGCGCGCAGTGCGCATGACCGATTTCGACAACCCGGACGCCGTGCGCCACCTCCACCGCACCCTTGAAAAAATCGGCCTCTTTAAGGCCCTCAAGCGCGTCGGCGCCAAACCGGGCCAAAGCATCCACATCGGCGACACCGAACTGGAGTACAACCCGGACGAGTGATTCGAGGGACGCCAGAGACAACAGAGACAACAAGGACGCGGCGATCTTCCTCCCTCCTCCCTCCCCCCTTCATCCTTCCTCATTCATCCCTCATCCCTCAAGAGAAAGGCCCGCGCTGCAGGGCCTTCAGCGCGGGCCAACCTCTTCGGCGCCGTCTCTTTCGGCGCCGTCGATAATCACAAGATGCAAGAGCGATGCCAACAGAAAGGCCCAATTTGTGGTGCTTCGAGTGAGTTTATCGCCTCATTTCCGCCAACCCGCCACGCACGCCTGTCAATTCGGCAAATTTCCAACGGTGGCGTACCCGGCTTCGGACTGTTCCCGAAATAGGCATTACACGATACGCGGCAACCAGTATTGTTCGGCACGCAGCTTTGCAAGAGCTAAGGCATCATTGAGGTGCACGGTTTGGGTCATACTCTGCCCGCACCTCTTCTGACAGGATCCCCGCGCTGCTTTTTTGGGCGTACCGCTCGACACGCTCGGACAAGTCTGTGCGGACAGCATCCAAAGCGGCCTCAGGTTGGTTTAACGTGGCGCGATTCACAAAAAAAACTCCCCGATGCGTTCTCACCATCTGTAACCGATGTCAGTCATCTCATGCTCAAGCGCCGGCAGGGATCTCCGAAAGGGGCCATGCGCGGCAGTCAGTGGACGCTCCAGCCAATTTGTGGGACAATAGAGAAGAGCCGCTGAGGTCATTGGCGCGGTTTTGGCTTTATTAAGTACCACTTGTCTTGATTCCGGCGATGCCGGACGGTATTGTTTAGCGCGCACGATGGTTGTGGAGAAGCCCTATGCCCGAAGCGGAACCTGCTCAATTGCGGCTCTACTGCATTTGCGGGCAGAAAATGCGTGTTTCCGCCTCCATGTTCGGCAAGCCGGGCAAGTGCGTCGCCTGCCGCCAAAAAATCCGCATACCGCGGCTCGATGAAATCCCCGCCGACAATCCGGAGGTCTATCTCAAGGACCATCCTGAGTTCTTGCGGAAGCCGCCGCGCCAATTCAAGTCAAACCCGCCGCCCGAGTCCGAAAAGACGCCCTCTGAAGACGTCCAGCTTCTTGGAGACGCGACGGACGGGGTGCCGCTGGACGATCTTCCGCCGCTGCGCCTCCTGACCAGTTACGATCATAAGATTCAGGCGAAGCTCAAGGCCTTGAAGAAGAGCGCCTCGAACGGAGGCACCACCACGCAGGACAAGGCGGCTTTCATGAGCTACCGCGGGATGGTGCGGAAGGCGCGGACCACGCTGGACGAACAACTGAACGCGATGCTCGAGCACACGCGCGATCAGATCACGGCCGTGGAAGAAGAAATCGCGCGCTCCAGCCTCGCCGTGCGCACGGGGGAGATGCCTTATCTCACGTATCACCAGCAGATGGCGGAACTGCGCCAGCAGCGCGAATGGCACGTGCGGCGGCGCCATAACCTCCGCGCGTGGCTCCATGTGCGCGATCCCCATCTGGCCGGCGGGTTCATGGACCTCCCGCTCGAAGACGTCCCGATCCATCCCCCGGCAATCGAGCTCCCCGGGTATACGGATTCGGAGCAGCCGCTGGTCAACACCGTCGTTGAACAATTGCGTGAAGCCTTGCGCGACCGCGAAGTCGCCGCGCGGCGGCGGGCGGAATGGGGCAACATGTCGCGCAGTGGCTCCCTGGTGGGCCCGGCCTTGCTGGAGGCGGACGAGGAAACGCGCGCGTTTCAGCGCCGGGCGGCGGCCCGCGTGGGCTTTGCGCGGGGCCGGCTCGAGCAGTTTATTCACGACTGCGAGAGCGACGGCAAAGCGCTCAAAGCGCAATTGAAACTGGCGCGGGAACGCCTCCAGGACGGCACGCTGACCAAGAATCTCTACCAAAGCCTGGAAATGGACCTGCTGCGCGCCCAGGCGGACAACACGAAGGTCCATGATTTCGCTAGCCGGGCGCTGCACGCCAATACGGCCTCCGATGTACCGCATCTGCGCGGCTCGTTCCTGCTGCGCGTGGCCCACTCAAGGAAGGCGGACGGGGTTGGTTTGGATTCGTGGCTGGCTTGGACCACGGCCTTGGTGCTGTTCATTGGCATCTTTGTCCCCATTATCCCCGATGCCCCCGGGGCCAACATGGTCGTCTTGCCGGGACTGGTCATGGCGCAGGTGGTCTTCGCCGCCTTTCTCGGCATGGCCGGGGCGATCGGCTCGCGCAACGTCCGCGCCCGTGTGCTGAACGGCATTTTCGTCGTGGCCTGCATCGGCTGCACCTGGTATCTCAAGTGGACATGGTCAAGCGAGTCGGCCGCCGGCGCGGCAATGCGCCTGAACCCGCGCTGGTATCTGAGTCTGGGCGTGCTCCTCCTGTTGACAAGCGGCGCGATGACGGCCGCTGCGGCGGGCGTGTCGGCGGTGCCGGTGCGCCGCCTGTGGAAAGTCCCCGTCGTTTCCGGCGGCGTGACGCTCGCCGCGCTGATCCTGATCCTCAGCAATTTTGGCGGCGCGTTCAGCATCTCGCCGCGTATTGACGAACCGGAAATCGGCGTCGCCCTCAGTGAATTTGGCCCATACAACACGACGGTCTCTGTCGGGAATGAGGGCTGGCGCTCCTTCTGGCTCACGGAATCCGAAGCCGACAACCCCGCCCCCGTCCGCTTCTTCCTCGAGCGGCGGATCGGCGCCAGTTCCTGGCAGGACGCGGGATTGCCCGGCTGCATGCGGCTGTCAGACACACACTGGTGGGACCCCTTCGGGGACACACGCTTTCCGGCCACGGAGTTGCCGCGCGGCGCCACGGCGTTCTTCCGGTATGCGCTGGTCCCGGGCACCTATCGTATCCAAGTGATTCCGCCCGGCAAGGCGAATCCACCGCTTTCGAAAGTATTTGAAGTGGCCGAAAGCATGGCCATCACCGATGAGATCCGCTTGCCGGGGACAGCCACCCCCCAGGGCGAAAGTCAAGAAGATAG
>JACPGD010000266.1 GCA_016182645.1 Candidatus Hydrogenedentota bacterium
ACGTCGTCCAGAGGAATGAAGCACACCTGTCCATACTCGAAGGCATAGGTTGCGGGGCCATAGACCAGTTCGAAATGCTCGTCGGTGTACTGGTCTTCCCTCGCGCCGCGATCATAGTCGTGGTTCCCGAACACGTTGTACCAGGGAATGCCAATCTGCGCGATGCTCTGGTTGACCTCTTCAAAGAGATCCACATCGTCCGCCACAATATCCCCCAAGGACATTCCAAACGCGGCGTGCACGCCGACCAGTTCCTCCACCACGTCATGGGCGATGAAATTCGCCTCGCGCAGGCCGCGCGCCTGCGTGTCACCGAAGAGCACCATGTCGAACGTGTCCGGCTCCTCCCGCGCGTAGAGGGGAAAATCGATGCTCTCGGGCAGCGGCCCCGTGGGCGGCACGCCCGGCGGATCCAGCGGCGGCGACCCGTTCGGCTTGTGTACATAAAAAAACTTGGGCAATTGGTCCGGCCCCACCGGTACGGCCCAGCCGCGCGGCTTGATCACCAAGAAGATCGTGTCCTCATCCACGGGCAGCGCCCACCGTCCTTCCGCATCTGTCTGCACCACTTCGCGCCCATTCGATACACAGACGCCGGCCAGGCCGGCTTCCCCGGCATCCTGCACCTGGTCGCGGTCCTCATCGTTGAATACTACGCCGCGCGCTTCGCTCTGCGCCGCCGCATTTCCAGCCGCCAGCAAGGTTGCAACGAACAATACAATGGCCCGTGGCATGACGGTTCCTCCTGGTGAATCCCCCTCTGAACGTTCCGGGACAATGCCACACTCCGCGGCCGTTATCAAAGCTTCTTGCCCGGCGCCTTGCACTGTGCCGTGCCAACATGCTACCCATTGGGGGCGCCCAAACTGCGCGAGGAGCCTCTGTTGATCAACGACCGCCCCCGAAAGATCTATCTTTGCGGCCCCATCATGGATTGCAGCGGCGAGGAGGGGGTCACGTGGCGCAAACGCGCCAAGGAACGGCTGGCGGGGCGTTTCGTCTTGCTCGACCCCATGCGTCGCAATTTCCGTGACCGCGAAATCGACAGCGCCAACGAAATCGTCGAATTTGATTTACAGGACGTTCGCGATGCGGACATTCTCCTGGTCAACTACAGCAAACCCAGCATTGGCACGTCCATGGAAGTCTTCTACGCGGCGCATGACCTCGGCAAGTTCGTCATCGCCTTCAACCCCTGCCCGTTTCCGGACATGTCCCCGTGGATGGTGCGCTTCTGCACGAAAATCCTCCCGAACCTGGATGCCGCGCTGGACTACGTCGAGCGCCATTTTGCCTGAATCTTTTGGCTACCGGAGAAAGAACATGGTTGACGTCATGAAACCGCTGGTCGGCATTGTGATGGGCAGCAAGTCGGACTGGGACACGCTGGCGCATGCGCAGGCCTTACTCGAAGAGCTGGGCATCCCGCACGAGTGCGAAATAGCTTCGGCGCACCGCACGCCCGTCAAGGCGGCGCATTACGCGGAGTCCGCCACCGCCCGCGGCCTCGAAGTAATTATCGCGGGGGCGGGTGGCGCGGCCCACTTGGCGGGCGTCATCGCGGCCTATACGCCGCTGCCGGTGCTCGGCGTGCCCATGCAGAACCAGGCGCTGAACGGACTAGACAGCCTGCTCTCCATGGTGCAGATGCCCGGCGGCATCCCCGTGGGCACGCTCGCCATCGGGAGGCCCGGAGCCATCAACGCCGCCTTGCTCGCCGCGGCTATTCTCGGCAACAAGTACCCGGAGATTCGCGAACGCCTCGTTGCGTATCGTGAAGCGCAGACAAAACGCGTCCTCGAAGAGACGCTGCCCTGCAATCAATGAATGCACACGGGAGTGGGGGATAACGGGCGCCTGGCCACCCTATTCCGTGGGGCGGAGTACATTCAGCAACTCCGCGGCTTCCGCGCGGAAAGGCGGCAGCGCCGCGATCGTTTCCGTGAGCGCTTCGGCGGACGGGCCGCACGCCAAGTCGTGAAAGGGAGGGAGGCGAAAGGGCCCGTCGTCGCCACCGTTTCCGAACTGGCATAGCCGGGAGATCTCGCTCGAAGCGGACACGATGGCCACCTCGAGTCTATGCTCACCGGGGTACGCCGCGGGGACATACTGGTATTTCACGCAATCGCAAATTGTTCCCGGAACGCGCCAGTGGCGCAAGAACGCCTCGCCGATTTCCGCGTGGTCTATCCCATACTCCCGCTGTTCCACGTCACACAGGCGCAGGCCCAATTGCCGGGCGTAGCGGGTGTGCTGCCGATACTCCGCGCCCAGCGTAATAGCAAGCAGTAGCTTCCCCAGGTCGTGCAGAATGCCGGCCGTAAAACACAGTGGCGCCGCATCCGCGCGCCCGCTTGAAATGGCGAGTAACTGCGCGGCCTTTCCGGCTCCAAACGAATGCATCCAGAAATCCGCCGCTTCAAGGACGGACTGCCGCGCGCGTTGGACACAATCGACCACGGTGGTCGCCAGCGCCAACTCCTTCACGGCCTCGAAGCCAATGGTCACCACGGCGCGCTGCACCGA
>JACPGD010000286.1 GCA_016182645.1 Candidatus Hydrogenedentota bacterium
TTGAGCAACACTCGGACCGCCACGTGCTTGTGCAGGATCTGGTTGATCTGGCGCTCGTCCAAGGTGAACAAACTGACCGGGGTGAGTGCCGCGGCCGTGGCCGAGCGGGGCCGCTGGTTCAACACCGACATCTCCCCGAAGGCGTCGCCCACCTCGCACTTCGCAATCATCTTGTTCTTACGGTAGATGCCGATCTCGCCATTCAGCACGACAAACAGGTTGCTCCCCAGCATGCCTTCGTGAAAAATGGTTTGTCCTTCGTGATAGTGGAGGATTTTTCCCTGGTGAAGGATGTCCTTCACTTCGTCCGCGTCGAGCCCCTTGAAAATCTTCACCCGTTCCGCATAAATGCGGTATTTGCCTTCCTCCAGCATGGCCGCGCCTCCTGCCGTTTACGATCCCTCCAAATCTTGCACACAACAGTGGCAAGGATGCCTATGTTATACCACGTTCATTACTTCCTCCAGCATGGCCGCGCCTCCTGCCGTTTACGATCCCTCCAAATCTTGCACACAACAGTGGCAAGGATGCCTATGTTATACCACGTTCATTACAGGAGTCACGCAGGCATCCGTTTTTTCGTCCATTCCTCATTCCCCACTCTTGATTCCCCATCCTCAAGCAGCACCCTCGGTCTGGTTCGCGAGGTAGTTCTCGATACCCATCTGCTCGATTTGGGCGCGCTGGTTTTCGGCCCAGTCGACGTGGCCTTCCTCCATATTAAGGATGCGGATGAGCAGGTCGACGCTGGCCTGGTCTTTGACCTCGTGCGCGAGGGCGATGGCGGCGTTGTAGGCCTTCACGGCGTCCAGTTCCGCGTCCTGGTCGTTAACAATCATGTCCATGACGCTCGAGCCGATCTTCATTGGGTTCAGCTTGGACACCACCGGCATCCCGTCCAGAAAGAGAATGCGCCGGATCAGCCATTCCGCGTGATGCATCTCGTCCATGGCCTGTTTTTCAATGGCCTTATGGAGCTTGGTGAAGCCCCAGTTATCGCACATTTCCGAGTGGACCATGTACTGGTTGATGGCGGTCAATTCATCCGCCAGGAGCTGGTTTAGTACTTCCAACAGTTGCGGATTGCCTTTCATCGCGAACTCCTTTCCGTCTCACGGCTTCATTTTCGCCGACCCTGCTGCGACGCGGGTTGTGTTGTTCAGGCTACCACGATTGTGGAGCCAAGGCAACCGCTGATCGGGTGTTTTTTGGACACATCATTTGCAAACTGACAATTTCGCGGTAAAATTAGTGTACGTGACTTAGGCGGTGGGCGGTGCCCCGGTGAATAATGTGGCTTTGTTCGGGGTAGTCGTTTCGTTTGTCGTCATAGGGTCACATTGCAGGGGAGCGGAGTGATGAAGCAACAGGAAAGCAGTGGGTTCTGGAAGACGCCCGGTGGCGTTCGTGATATATGCACTACTTCGGGTGTGCGCGCTTGGTGGTTGTCCACTGTGCGCGGGTATCAGGTGCGCTCGATCGTCCAAATGCCGCGGGTAGGTTCCTTTGGCCGGGTGCGCTACTACCGGCGGTGGATCTCGCGTCCCGTTGAAGAAAAAGTGGAATAGCGTCCTTTCATCAGGGACTTGTTTGGCATGGCCCGGGCCGTGGCCCCTCAATGGGGCCACGGCCCCTCAATTTGACGGCGGGGTGGTCCATCAGGCACAACGGCGGGGATGGAGGGGAGACTGATGGATCGACGCACGTTTCTGGGACGGTGTTCCGCGGCCGGAGGGGCCTGGTGGGTGGGTCAGGCATTTGGGGTGGACGAGGGAGCGGCCCAGTCCTCTTATGTGACGCCGGTGATCTTTCCGCAACCGCCGCCGGTGAAGCGCTTAGTCACCGTTCCCTTGTCCGCCGGGCTGTCGTGGGAGGAAAACGTCCTCTTCACCTGCTTGCAAGGGCTGCTCAACCGTGAGTCGCCGTCGGTGTATTTCGTCCTGGACAAGACCGACGCCTACTGGCTGGATCATTACCGCGCCCGATTTGGCTTCCCGGTGGAGGAACTGTCCGGGCCGTGGGCGCTGCTCGAGCGTTTTCGCGAGCGGATCTCGGGATTTTCTCTTTATGATAGCAAGTTGCTCGACACTGCAAACCTGGCCACGGTGCAGTGCGGTCTGACGGGCATGTTGCCGGCCAGCGAGGCGCTGGCGAAGCGCCTGGAAGCGGGACAAATTCCGGGACACCATGACTTGCGCGGACGTTGGTCAGACCGCTACGAAGTCTACCGCCATGGGCTGGACGAACTGCTGCCACAGTGCTATCCGCATCTTCTGGGCGCCACTTGCGCTGATATGCCTCACTGGCCCGCCGCTTATGTCTGGTTCCGCGATTACCTCGTGGCGCACCAAATCTTCACCTGCGATCTTTCGGCCAGCTTGCGAGACCGCGCCGACCGCGCCCTCTTGATACAAATCTTCGAAAGAATGAAAGCGCCGGGCTGTGTCATCGGCTGGCGGTGTATCCGCTGTTCCGAACACGAACACGTGGCGCTGGCGGCCCAATACGGCTTCTCCAAGCTGAATTTCCTTCTCACGCGAAACATGACCATTCACGCGGCCATGCCTCGTCCCGAGCAACCTCTGCATCAAATCCGGCGCCCCGTAGCCGGGGCTTCCAGCCCCGCTCCCCGGGTCGTTGCCGCTTCCAGTCCGGCACCCCAACTTTCGCGCAAAGTTTACATCGCGCTGATGAACACAGATGGCGACGCCATCCCGGCGATGCTGGAGCGCATGTCCGGCCGTTTTGACGACCCAGAGCATGGGGACTATCCGTATAGCTGGGGCATACTGCCGCTGGCCGTGGATCTGATGCCCGCCGTCCTCGAACACCTGTACGCGAGCGCGACACCCAACGATTATTTCGTGGCAGCCACCTCCGGCGCGCTGTACACCTATCCGCACCTCCGGCCGGACGAGGAGGACTACCTCCGTTTCACGCGCTATTACCTTCAGCGGGCCGGTTTGGACACGGCCTACATGGCGAATTGGCAGGATGAATTCTGGACACAGGAGGTGGATTTGCCACGGTATATCCATAAACTACGGCGGAATCTGCCGGAATGCATCGGTTTTGTTCGCGGCATGGGCGAATCGGCCTTCGAGCGGGACTACCTCGGCGGCGGCGCCCCCTACCTGTATTGCGGTGAGGGGATACATCGGGATTCAGATGTTTATGACACTTTCAATAAGTTTATCGCCGCCAACCCGATCCGCCCGCTCTTCATTTTCTGTCTGAGCAACCACAATGTGACCATGGGGCGGATAAAGGAGGGCATTGACCGGCTGCCGGAAGGCTTGGTGGAACTGGTACATCTGGACAAACTGATGAACCTGGTTCGAGAAGCCCACCAGCGGGGCTGGATCCAGGGGAACACCCTCTACCCGGACAAATCGGGACTGAGGAAGCTGCTGCGCGAAGAGGCGCTGCTGGCCTGGCCGGGCAAGCGGGACGAAATCCTGGAACGCGCGGCGCTGGCAGAAAAGCCTGAAGCGGAATATAGCGCCGGGATCACCAACAAAGAGAAACGGGTCATCGTTGAGCATTCCGCGACGTCGCTGTCCGATTTGGTGGCCTTCGACGCGATTTGGGACTCGATGTCGTTGGTGAAGCTGGCCCTGAATGCGCGGGGAATTTATGTGAACGAAAAGCGGAAGGGCGTGCGGGATTTTATGCGGGAGTTTTCGGAATGGCCGGAGGCCGGGGTGGTGAGAGAGTGCTGGCGCGCGTGGGAGCGCTGGGAAGGGCATCCACTGATCTACGACGAGGCGTGCACATTGGCGGAGGGGCTGGGGAAGCTGGCGAAGAGAGTAGACGAGGGAATATCGCCGCAAGAGAACGTAGAGGATCCAAAGAAACAGGATAAGGGAAGAAGAGGGGAGCAACAATGAACAACGTCAGTGGAACGGTGCGGGTGGGTTTGTACGGCATCGGCCTGGATACCTATTGGCCGCAGTTCAAGGGGCTGCGGGAGAGGCTGGAAGGGTACCAGTCGAAAATAGCCGCCCGGCTGGAGCAATGCGGCGCCGATGATCTGACGCGCAGCCCGCGGCCCCATGCTTCCCACATTTCTCCTTCCTCCCATTCCCCCCGCGTGCAGGTGATCAACGCGGGCCTTGTGGACAACGTGGAGGCGGCGCGCGAGTCGGCGTTGCTGTTCAAGCGGGAGAATGTGGAGGTCATTTTTCTGTATGTCTCGACCTACGCCTTGAGTTCGACCGTGCTGCCGGTAGTGCAGCAAGTGAAGGTGCCGGTCGTCGTGCTCAACCTCCAACCGGTGCCGGCCATTGACTATGACGCGTTCAATAGCCTGGGCGACCGCGGTGTGATGACGGGCGAGTGGCTGGCGAATTGCCAAGCCTGCTCGGCACCAGAGATAGCGTGCGTGTTCAATCGCGCCGGCATCGACTATCACCTCGTCAGCGGCTATCTCGAAGACGAAGAGGCGTGGCGCGAGATTGAGGCGTGGGTCGAGGCGGCGCGCGTGGCGGCGGTCATGCGCAACAACCGCGTCGGCGTGCTTGGCCACTACTACTGCGGCATGCTCGACGTGTACAGCGACATGACGCAGCAGGCAAGGTATCTGGGGTGTCATTTTGAGTTGCTGGAGATGTGCCAACTCAAGGAATGCCGCGACGCGGTGACGGACGCGACGCTACGCGCCAAGATTGACCAGATCGAGACGGAATTCGACGTGTCGCCGGAGTGCGAGGCGTCGGAAGTAGAACGGGCCGCGCGGACGGCCTGCGCGCTCGATGCGCTGGTCGAGCATTTCAAACTCGGCGCGCTCGCCTACTACTACGAAAGCACGGCCGGAAATCCGTACCAGGACATCGTGACCTCGGTCATCACCGGCAATTCACTCCTCACGGCCCACAACGTGCCCGTGGCTGGCGAGTGCGAGATCAAGAATGTCCAGGCGATGAAGATTATGGACGCCTTCGGCGTGGGCGGCTCCTTCTCCGAGTTCTACCTGATGGACTTCGTCGAGGACGTCGTGCTGCTGGGCCACGACGGGCCAGGGCACATGGCCATCGCCGAGGGCAAGGTGAAGCTGGTGCCGCTCGGCGTCTACCACGGAAAACCGGGCAAGGGTCTTTCCATCGAGATGATGGTGAAAAATGGCCCTGTGACGCTGCTCTCGCTCGTGCAGGATGGCGCAGGCAAACTCAAGCTCCTCGTGGCGGAGGGCGAGTCGGTGCCGGGGCCCATCATGCGCATCGGAAACACCAACAGCCGCTATAGTTTCTCGATCGGCGCGAAGAACTTCGTCAATGCCTGGTCCAAAGCCGGCCCCGCTCACCACTGCGCCATAGGCGTCGGCCACATCGCACAGAAACTCGAGAAGCTGGCGGCGATACTGGGGATGGAATGCGTGCGCGTGTCTTGAGTCTGGGCGAGCTACTCACCCGTCATTGCGAGCGAAGCGAAGCAATCTCGTATCTCCTGCTTTTGTGCTAACCACAATGTCTGTACCGCGTTACGGAAACATGCAGAAGACGGAAAAATAGTGCTTGACAATCCGCGCTGGATCTGCTTTCATATTTAAGACAGCCACGATCTTCCCGTGAATCAGGGGGTAACATGGAACGCTCTTCCTACTCGCTCGCCACCCAAGCCACCTGTCTTTTCACCGCTCTCTCCATGCTCTCGCCCGGC